>CALHST010000344.1 GCA_938038825.1 uncultured Paracoccaceae bacterium
CAAAGACATCTGCCATGATCTGATGGCCAAAGCACACACCGAATATGGGCTTTCCGATGGCCTTAGTGTCCACCAAAAACGCCCTCAGCGGTTCCATCCACGGGGTTTTGTCATAAACTCCCACATCTGAACCCGATAGGATATACCCATCAAACGCCGCCGGATCCGGCAAGGCATCGCCTTCCACAACAGGTATAACGGTGAACTCTGCTTCGGGCAGGCCGCGGGCAGCCCATTTGGCCAAAAGTGGGCCGAACTTGGATTGGTCATGCTGATATTCAGGCAGCCAAATGCACAGATCCAGAACCGCGATCTTCACCAGTCGTACGCCCGGTCAATACCCGCCATTTTGACACCCGTGAACGCGGACGCTTCAAAGGACAAAGCACGCAAATCTTCAACCTCAAGATTGTGCACAGATGACTTGCCGCAGGCTTTGGCCAGGGCCGTAATTTCCATAGTCATGGCAGTGAGATACCGCGCAATCCGCTCTGCACCTGCTGTGGGATCCATGCGGGCTTCCAACTCGGGGGCTTGGGTCGCCACACCCACAGGGCACCTTCCTGTGTGGCAATGGTGGCACGCGCCCGGAGAAGTTCCCAGTTTCGCGTAATCATCCAAGTATCGCGGTGAATTGCAGCCAATGGCAATCATGGCCGCGTTCCCGATCATCACAGCGTCAGCACCCAGCGCAATGCACTTCGCGGCGTCCACGCCAGACCGAATGCCGCCTGCCGCGACAAGGCTTACCTTGCCCGTCATGCCACAGTCATCCAACGCTTCGCGCGCAGCCCGGATCGCGGACATGGTCGGAATACCCGTATGGTTCAACAACATTTCGGGGGACGCCCCGGTGCCACCTTCAGCCCCGTCCACAACCACCACATCGGCACCCGCCTTGGCCGCAACCGCCACATCAAACCGCGGGCGCGTCGCACCCATCTTAATAAAGATCGGGACTTGGTAATTCGTGGCAATCCGCAATTCTTCGATCTTCACCGCCAAATCATCCGCGCCCAGAAAATCCGGATGGCGAATGGTGGATCGCTGATCAACCCCTTCTGGCAATGTGCGCATCTTGCTGACACGGGGGGATACTTTCATCCCCAGCAGCAAGCCACCTGTGCCGGGCTTTGCCCCCTGCCCCACAACCAGTTCAAGCGCATCTGCGCGCCGCAAGTGGTCTAGATCCACGCCATACCGCGCCGGGCTCATTTGATACAGCAACTGGTTGGATGCCGCGCGCTCTTCTTCCAGCATGCCGCCTTCACCGGTGCAGGTCATGGTGCCAACTTTGGACGCACCGTGCCCTAGCGATGCCTTGGCAGATGCCGACAATGCGCCAAAAGACATCGACGCGATGTAGATCGGGATTTTCAATTCCAACGGCTTTTCAACAAGCCCCCGGCCCCCGCCCAAAATGGTCGTTGTGTCACAGCTCTCGCGATAGCCTTCCAATGGCAGCCGGGTCATTGTGGCAGGAACAAAGGTTAAATCGTCAAATGTCGGCATCCGCTTGTTGAACGTATTATACCCGCGCACCTGGTATCGGCCCAATTGCGCCAAGGCGTGCACTTCGGAAATGGCCTCTGGGGTCCAGCGGGTTGACCCACCTTCGTCATACGATGACGGAACCCCAGCAGGGCGGTTTTCAATCGCACCTGCGTCCCGAAACCGGATCTCATCTTCCGACGCCATCTCAAACGGATATTCATAGCTTTTGTTGTCGCCATCAGACATTCAGGTGTCTCCCATTCCCGGAGTGACTCACACGCGCAAAACGCGGGGTTTATACGTAGGGTGAGCTTTAGCTCACGCCCCTTATCTCAAATCATCAGCCACGCACTGGCATCGCGTGCCTCAAAATACCAAAGCCGCTGACCGCTGACCATTTTACGCCAATTGCGGGACGGATCGACCAAACCCAACGGTTCAAGGATGGCGTCCACCTCTGCAACCTCTTCGGCTGTGGGCTCGATCACGTTCACATCCACGCCCAAACTGTCCACTTCGCCTGCGACCCAGACTTCGCCTTCCCACAAAGCATCAGCACACGAGTCACCGGCTCCTCCAAGGGCAATGATCTTGCCCGCATGCGCCATAAATCCAGACTGATATCCAATCTTGCCCTCAACAACGATATTGCCGCCTTTCATCGCAACGCCGCAGCGCGGGCCTGTGTCGCCTTTCACGTGAATGGTGCCTCCGATCATCGCCGCGCCACACGACATGCCCGCGCGCCCGCCAACAGTGATATGCCCTTTGGCCATCCCCTCACCCAAAGCCCAGCCAGAGTTGCGTTCAATCTTCAACGATGATCCTGTGTTCAGCCCACCGCAGTAATATCCAACCGATCCTTCGAATGTGATGTCCGCCCCATCTGGCAGCCCCACCCCAAGGTTATGACGGCTGAGCGTGTCAACAACGCGAATGGGTTTCCCAGTCTTACAGGCCTCTTGAATCTCTTCGTTGATCTCACGAATGTGGCGGTCGCCCACCTCGATGACAGTCTCGCTCATGCTGCCAAGCTCCGGTTGCCGACACCCCAAATACCCGTCAGGCTGGGCCCATCATAGTTCACAACGTCAATCTCATTTCGGAACACACGGCGCATGGCTTGCTCTTCTGTGGCCGCTGCAACCTCACCATTGTCTTCAAGCGCCACAATGGGCTTCATCGCAAAACGGTCTTTGGCAAACCCAATCCCGCCCGGTGTCGCAATCATATACGTAAACACCCCATCAATCGCCGAGATAGACCGCTTTAGCGCTTGCTCCAGCGTCAAACCCTGTTTCATCTGGTCAGACACCCAAACAGCAATCAGTTCCGAGTCATTTTCCGTCAAGAAACGGTATCCTTGGCGTTCCAGCCGATCGCGCCATGTGAAATAGTCTGTGATCTGCCCGTTGTGGACAATCGCCACGTCTGAAAAGGGGCGGGCCCAGAACGGGTGTGATGCGTTTGGAAGAACGCTGGATTCTGTGGCAAGACGGGCATGTCCCAATCCGTGTGTACCCACCATATCATGCACTTTGTGCTTTTCGCTGACCTGTTCTGCACTGCCCACATCTTTGATAATTTCCAGTGATCGGCCACAAGACTGAATTTCGATATCGCCGGTCAGCATATCCGCATCAGCCACCCAAGCAGTCAGGTCTTTGGGGTCACTGATTTCCATCCGAAAGCAATAGTGCTTGCTGGCATCAGAAATGATCTTGGGATCGCTTAAGTACGATGCGCCGTGATCCGTAAGAACGGCTTCGAACTTTGCAAGGCCCTGATCCATCTGCGCTTTGTCAAAACCCATGCCCCGCAGGACATATCCGGTTTCCATGGGCACACCGTAAACAGCAAAACCAGTGCTATCCGCCCCGCGGTGTTCCTGGGCAGCCATCAAGGCAACAAGATCGCGCCCTACTTCGCCCGGTGCATTCAAAATACGTCCTGCAATGCCACACATAGTCGCCTCCTTGAATCAGCCCTGTCAAAGACTGTATACAGTATCCAGAACAAGGCAAGAGGCGCTTTTCACCCACTGTTTTTTTGTATACAGTGTTCAGAAATACAGAATGAAAGACGCTATCACATGGCCCTTCGCAGCATCAGCACCCAACGTCGCCGACTGGCGGACGAGGTTTATGATCAATTGGTTACGGCCATTATGGATCGAGATATCGGCCCGGATGATCGGCTGGTTCAGGAAAAGCTGGCGGCCGAAATGGAAATCAGCCGCACGCCTGTGCGCGAAGCCCTTTTGCGGCTGGAAAAAGAAGGCGTCCTAAATGTTGCCAATTCCGGTGGTTTTCGTCTGGCCAAAATCTCGGAAGAAGAAATTCTTGAACTTTATCAAGCACGTGCAGCAATCGAAGGTCAAGCAGCCCGTATTCTAGCAGCCCGCCAAGACCCGGAAGAACTGGAAGCGCTGCGCGCCTTTATCATCAAAGCCGAGACATTGGAAAATCCCACAACACGCGATTATTTTGTGGCCAATCGGTCCATCCATCGACAGTTCATGGACGCTGCCGGCAATCGGTTTCTGCTGGAAATGTTCGATATGATCTGGGGGCGCGCAATGGCGTTTCACCTTTTCGCAGCGATTGAACACACAGATATTTCCAAGTCCCTTGGCGACCACATTGCATTGGTGGATGTTCTGGCGACTGGGGATCGCGCGCAAGCTTTGGAACAATTCACAGCACATATCCAAGACGGATTTGACCTGCATATCGATGGCATTCGGCGCAGCCAGTAACTGTGTGTGTGCAAAGAGCCGATCAAGGCTCTTTGCTGTTATTTGCGTTTCGTTACGCCGTAGAAACATTGCTGCCGAAATACAGGAATTCGCGATCCATTCCTGCCACATCAGCACCGTTTAACGACAGGCTAGAGCTGTCGAGCATCTTGTAGCTGCCCTGACTTTTCACCCAATCATCCGCATGGCGTAACGTGGACAACGTATAAGTCGTCGTCTCGTTTAAGTAATGCGTTGGGATCACCACTTTTGGCTTTAGCCGCTCCACGATCGCGTTGCCTTGTTCATACGACAAAATGTGTTCTGATCCATCGACGGGCAGTGTCAGAACATCCACTTGGCCAATGGCCTCCCAAAAACCGGGGCCCGGATCTGCGCGGTTATCACCCCAAATTAGCGTGCGAATACCCCCGGTTTCAATCAGATAGACCACCATATCCATGTGCCCAACGTTGTTGGGCGCACAGGCCTCTACCCCGAATTCAGCCAGTGCATTTGTCCAATCGTAATAACCCGGCGCTTTGCACACGTGTTTATCCGCAAAGCCCGTGATTTTCAGATCCGCAAATTCGAACGATCCCACCATGCGATCCAGAACCATGGTCGATACAGGCCTATCAATCGCGTCATGGTCAAAATGCGTGTGTGTCGACAAAGTAATATCCGTGACGGTTTCCGGGAATGGGTATTTGTACCACAAACCCCATGCGCCTGACGGATCATCCCGCCATGGATCCACAACAACGGACGCACCACCGGGCGAGGTGATTTTAAACGCGCAATGCCCGAAATATTCGATAGTCACATCGCCATCAGCAAAGCTGGTTGCGTTCTGCAGTTCAATCACATGATTGTTGTTACCCGGTTGCGTCCAATCCGTGGATTGTGCCTGTGCCGAAGTTGACGACAAAAGCGACGTCGTGCTGCCAACCCCAACTGCGCCTGCTGCCATAAAAAATGACCGCCGCGAGAGGCCGGGGGCCAACGTGTCCTTCTGTCCATCCAGTGTGATCGGTTTAAGGTCTTTCTTATCCATCGTCTCTGTTCTCCCATAATCGGTCACCGCAGCAGATGCGGAATACCCGAAATGGTAGAGATCGGTGGACGTGTTGTCTTATCAGAAGACTATGAGGAGAATATGGGGGATTTCCCCATACTAGGTCAAAGAACTTAGGTATTGCCGCAAGTTCTTGCCTCGATGTGTCAGCCCCAGCTTTTGGCGAATGTTGTTGCGGTGAAAATCCACAGTGCTGGTGCCCCGCGACAAGGTTTTGGCAATCTCTTTGGTGCTGCGCCCTTGAACAATCAATTGCACAATCTCTGCTTCTGTCGGGGTCAGGCCAGCAAGTGTCTGCGCCAATTTCCCAGTAAAGGTTGAAGTAATGTTCTTGAGATTGCTTTCCACGATATCCAAATGCGACAGCGCGCGATCATCGTCCGCCAGCAATTGCTGAAGCCGCCCGATATGTGGCATTACAAGGCCCCGAATTTGTTGCACAATGCGGTCTTCGACTTCGCCTTTGGACAATTCCACACTGCTAAGCAAAACCCGCAAGGCCGTGTTGGCGTCTTCCAGATCCTGCGTGCGTTTCTTGATCAAGGCTTCGCGCGAGCTCAGCTCTTTCTGCAAATCCGCCTGAGCCTTTTTGCGCTGTTCAATTTCTTCCAACAACGCCAGATCATCTTCGACAATGCGGCAGAACTGGCGCAATCCGTTGCGGAACGACAAGGCCCGTTCGTTGCGGTGGCGATCCAGCATACAGATTGTGCCAAACAGCGACCCATCCGGCCATTTCAGGGGTAAACCCACATAAAAACACATCCCGAATTCCATATCGGGATTGTCATGCCATCGCGGGTCGCACGTGGCGTCTTCGACGCACAGCTCTCCATCTTTTTCCAAGACACCAAAGCAATAAAGCTTGTCATGCAGCTGAAAGGACTGCCCTTCGACATAGGGGTTCTCGTCGCCGTCGCTGGTCACAAACACATCATGGGATTGACCCTGTGTGTGCATAATCAACGTCGCAGGCACATCAGCGATGTCTGAAATTTGGTCCACGACATACTGCCACTTTTGCAGTGTTTCATTGGCGACTTTTGGTTTGGGCTTCATGACAATCCGTTCCGGCACATCGCTGGCATCGATGACACGTCATGTCGATCCTAAGTCCGTCCCCTAAGATATGTCTACGGTTTTGCGCGGGCATGCCATTGCCGCGCACAAGAAACACCCAATTAGTCGTCAAACACCGCCAGCCCCAGCCATTCCGCCACCAAAGCGGGCGTCTCTTGGCCCTCTATGTCGATGGTCAACAGGTTTTCACGCAACAACTCGCGTTCGTTGCGTGCTTTGACCGCCTGCAAGGTGAACCGCCCCCGCAAACGGGCGCCGGCCGCCACGGGCGATAGGAACCGCAACTTGTTCATACCGTAATTGATGCCCATCACCTGCCCCGGCATCAGCGGAAAACATTCATACGAGAATTTGCTGGCCAGACTGAGGGTCAAAAAACCATGTGCAATAGTGCCCCCAAACGGAGTCTCCGCAGCGGCACGTGCAGGATCAATATGAATCCATTGCTCGTCAAAGGTCACTTTGGCAAACGCGTCGATCCTGTCCTGATCAATCAGCACCCAGTCGGATACCCCAACTTCCGTTCCGATCAAGGCTTCACTGGCTGTGAGCGCGTTTTGCAAAGCAGACATGGCGGGTTTCCTTAACTTGGGTCCGGTGCAACGCGCACCATCCGTTTGCCTTTGTTGTCACCTGCCAACAAGCCGATCAAGGCTTGGGGCGCGTTTTCCAAACCGTCCACGATATCCTCAAAGACCTTGATTTGGCCCGTGCTGACCCAATGCTGCAATGCGCGGGTGGCTTTGGCGTCGTCTTTGACAAAATCGGTCACGATGAAGCCTTCCATGCGCAGACGTTTGACAACAACCAGCCCCGGCAGATTGCGTGGACCCGATGGTGCCCCGCCATCATATTGCGAGATCGCCCCACAGCAAACGACGCGACCGCGTTCATTCATGGAAAACAACGCGGATTCCAATATCTCGCCCCCGACATTGTCGAAATAGACATCCACACCGCCCGGACACACCCGACGCAAGGCTTTGGTCAATCCCGGCTCGCGGTAATCAATACAGGCGTCAAAGCCCAACGCCTCCACAACCCAGCGGCATTTATCAGGCCCGCCCGCGATCCCCACCACGTGGCACCCAAGCGCCTTGGCAATTTGCCCGACATAGCCACCAACAGATCCCGCCGCAGCCGACACAAGAACCGTTTCCCCGGCCAAAGGTTGGCCAATGGTCATCAACCCGTGAAACGCCGTTTTGCCTGCAATCCCAAAGACAGAAATCAGGTTCGACAATGTCGGCACTTTCGGCATTTTGATAACCTTGTGCCCCGGCTGCGTGATGTAATTGGCCCAAACCGCTTCGCAGGCAACAATATCCCCGACCGCCACGCGAGAGGTGTTGCTCTCGACCACTTCGCAGATTGCGTATGTCGGCATCGCATCACCGGCATTGACCGCTGCGCGATAGGTCGCGCCCTGCATCCAGGACCGATTGGCGGCATCAATGGACATCAACAACACCTTCAGCAAAACCTCGTTTGGGCCAGCTTGGGGCATGGGAACGTCTTGCAAAGCAAAATGGCGGGGTTCCAGGCTGTCTGTTGGCAGCTCTGCGATAATGACCTGTTGGTTGCTCATAAGAAGTCCCTTTGTGTTACCGTCCGTGAAAGACGGGGGTGCGTTTTTCGTAAAAGGCTTTGACCGCGTCTTTGTGATCTTCTGTCGTAAAGCAGTGCATCATATGCGCAGCCTCACCCGCCATCGTTGTCTGCAAGTCGGACACCATCGCCCGGTTGTGATTGTCTTTCATCGCGCGCAACGCAATGGGAGCTTGATTGGCAATCACTGCAGCCATCTCTTGCGTGGCTTGCGCCAAATCTTCAACTGGAACCACGCGGTTCAGCAGACCCAAATCCGCGGCCTCGGCTGTTTCGATACGGCGACCTGTGAAATACACCTCTTTGGCGCGCGCAGGCCCAATCAACCGGGACAGCAACCAACTGCCGCCAAAATCACCTGATGCGGCGATGGCACCGAAGGCGGGCACAAATCCTGCGCCCGCCGCCCCGATCCGCAAATCACAGGCCAAGGCAAGCCCCATGCCCGCGCCCGCAGCCAACCCCGGCAAGGACGCAATTATCGGTTTTGGATGCTGATGGATCGCCAAGGTGGTCGCATCCTGCATGGCGCGCAATCCCTCAACTTTGTCAGACATCGCCAGATCTGTTGCGTTGTCGCCCATGCCCGCCAGATCGCCGCCTGCGCAAAACACACTGCCTTCACCTGTCAGAACGACAACCCGAACTGCATCATTCTCGGCCGTCAGTTGCAGGCCTTTTGACAAGCCATTCAACAGCTCTGGTCCAAACGCATTGCGCTTTTCGGGGCGGTTGAAGGTAAGCGTCGCGATGTGCCCGTCCACAACCCCGACGATATGATCTGTGCCTAAATCAAGCTTTTGCATTGTCATCGGGGGCGTTTCCTTCGTACTCAGTTGGGGAACCTAGGGGGCGGAACATGGCGCAAGAATACAGGCAACATCGGTTTACTTTGCCCAAAGGGGCCGCTGATCTGGTGTTGATCCGCCATGGAGAGACCGAGGCCGCCAAGCCCGACATGTCCTTTCCGCTCAAAGACGGGCACGGGGATCCGGCGTTGCACCCGGATGGGGAAGAACAAGCCCGCAAAGTCGCGGAGCGCCTGAAAGCAGAGCCTATCCAAGCGATGTACGTCACCAAGCTGCGTCGCACGCATCAAACCGCGGCCCCTTTGGCGCAAGCCTTGGGGATTGATCCGGTCGAAGACCCGGACCTGCACGAAATTTTTCTGGGCGATTGGGATGGGGGGCTTTACCGCAAAATGGCGGCGGAAAACGCGCCAGAGTTTCAGCGCGCCCGCGCAGGACATGAGTGGGGCGAGATTCCGGGCGCCGAAACCACCGCCCAACTGCAGACTCGCGTCAAACGGGGCCTGTTGCGCATTGGGGCTGCACACCCCGATCAACTGGTCGCCGTTGTCGTGCATGGCGGGGTTGTCGGCGCCGCGATGGCTGTGGCCAGCGGCGCGCGCGGATTTGCCTTTAACGGCGCGGCAAACGGATCCATCAGCCGCGTTGTAGTGCATGACGGCACGTTCATCGTCCGCGCCTTCAACGACTGCGCGCATTTGACGTGACCCTTTAATCAATCGCCAAGACCACCTTGCCCATGACTTTTCGATCCTGCATCAGCTCAAGCGCCTCGGCAGCTTTCTCAAGCGGATAAGTGGCACTAATACGAGGCTTTATTTGACCTTCGGCGTACATCGCAAACAGTTCACCCATGTTTTCTGCGTGGCCTTTGGGTTCACGGAACACTGACGCGCCCCAGAACACACCAACGATTTGACACCCCTTTAACAGTGCCAAATTCAACGGAATGGCCGGGATTCCTGCCGGGAAGCCAACGACCAGGAACCGGCCCTTCCACGCCATCGCGCGGATCGCAGGTTCGGCATAATCACCCCCAACCGCGTCATAGACCACATCGACACCATCTCCGCCGGCAAGCTTCTTAATCTCACCCGAAAACGCCTTTTGCGCGTCGCGGTCCATCTCACGTGGATAGACGATTGTTTCATCTGCGCCGCATTCTTTGCAGAACGCCGCTTTATCCTCGGACGATACTGCCGCAATGACCTTGGCCCCTGCAGCTTTTGCCAATTCGATGGCCGCCACGCCAACACCGCCCGCCGCGCCCAGGATCAGAACGCTTTCGCCTGCTTTCAGCGCGGCTCGGTCCTTTAGCGCATGATGCGAGGTGCCGTAGGTAAAGATGAAACAAGCCGCGTCCTCATAAGGCATCGCATCGGGGATCTTGATCAGCTTCGCCGCCTCGATACACAAATGCGTGGCAAACCCGCCAAACCCGGACAGCGCCAGAACGCGGTCCCCAACGGCAAATCCATCAACACCCTCGCCCACTGCCTCGATATCGCCGGCAATCTCGCCACCCGGCGCAAAAGGGCGCGGCGGTTTCATCTGGTACAGGTCCCGGATCATCAACGTGTCTGGAAAATTCAGCCCAGCCGCACGAATACGCACCCGCACCTGGCCCTTCTTAGGCTCTGGTGTGTCCAACTCTGTCAGCTCCAAAGTTTCGGGCCCTCCGGGGGCAACGCTCAGCATGGCTTTCATCGGGAGACACTCCTTGGAACTTTCGTGACGTTAGGTCGTCATTGGGCCGCTCGGTCTAGCGGTTGTCAACCTGAGATCGAAGTGCAAACCTGATGCCCAAGTCTTGTGACGCAAGGGAATGGGAGGTCCTATGGCAGAACCAGCAGATCTTGGGACATTTCGTTCCGCATTGCGCGACTGGCTGGCCGAAAATTGCCCGGCCGAAATGCGCGACGGAAAAAATTCGGTCGAAGACTTCTGCTGGGGCGGTCGAAACTGGACCTTTACCTCGGATGCACAAAAAACGTGGTTAGAGCGTGCAGCCGCCAAAGGTTATACCGTACCCACATGGCCCAATGCTTATGGCGGCGCGGGGTTGAACCGCGATCAGGAAAAGATCTTTCATCAGGAAATGGCCCGCATCGACGCGCGCTATCCTTTGCAAAGCTTTGGCATCTGGATGTTGGGCCCGGCCTTGCTGCATTTCGGCACTGAAGAGCAGAAACTGCACTATCTTCCGCCAATCGCGCGCGGTGAAATTCGTTGGTGTCAGGGCTATTCTGAACCCGGTGCAGGGTCTGATCTGGCAAGTGTTCAAACCAAGTGCGAAGACATGGGCGATCACTGGCTGGTCAACGGCCAGAAAGTTTGGACGTCTTATGCGGACAAGGCGGATTGGATCTTTGCCCTTGTGCGCACGGACAAAGACGCGCCCAAACACAAGGGCATTTCCTTTGTTCTGATCGACATGACGACCGAAGGCGTCAGCACGCGACCCATCAAGTTGATCTCGGGCGCGTCACCATTTTGCGAGACGTTCTTTGACGATGTGACGTTTCCCAAGGAACAGGTCGTTGGTACGGTCAATCGCGGTTGGGACGTGGCGAAATACCTGCTGACCCATGAACGCGAGATGATCTCTGCCAGCGGGTTAGACCCGTCCGGCGGGCGCGCCTTGGGTGCGATCCTTGCCGAAAGCGTTGATGGTGATATGGATCCCATTCTGCGCACAGATGCCATGCGCTGCGAAGT
>CALHST010000345.1 GCA_938038825.1 uncultured Paracoccaceae bacterium
ATAGGTCCCGCCCTTGTGCTGAACCGCCAATTCCTTGTTGCCGCGAATTGGGCTGCCATTTGTGAAATAAGACACGGGATCAACGCCACGTATCGCCAGACCTGATCGTGACAAGTTCAGTTCGGGGATGTTTTGGGCAAAGACCGGACCTGCTGCCAAAACGGCCAAAGATGACATGATAAGGTGACGACGATTCAGAGACATGTTGGATCCTTCGCGAAGCGGGCGATACGCACCATATATCAGGGGTCCGCACCACGTTTTCAATTCACGTCCTGTGCCGGGGCGGTCACATATTGGTGTGGTGCGGGTCACTCATCGGGCATTGCATCTTCGATCTGGTCGAAAATTGCGTTGCAGATACCGTCCATTTCAAGGGCAAAGAAGTTCTTCGCGGCACGTTTGTTGGGATGATATGGATCCTTGACCATCCCTCGTTTGTTGAGCCGGAAAAAGTTCTTGTTCCCTTGGTTTGCAGCAACTGTTTCCGGGGTCGAGCCTGGCACAAATGTGCAGCGCGCACCGGTTTTTTCGAATGCGGACATAAGGTTCTTTTGTGCTTTCAGGCGCAAATCGACAATTCTTTTGGAAAAGGCTGGCGCTGTCGTCATGAAAATACACGGAAGGTCTTCTGGCAATTGCTCCATCATCTTGTTGACGTCCGCAACGGCTTTTTCTTCGCTTTCAGCCCAACGTTTTGCCGAATTCCCCAAGAAAGACATCAACAACAAACGCGGCTGGTAATAATCGGGCCGGAACATGTGTTCAAACGCAGATTTATTGGGGGCGCAGAATTGGTATTCTTTGCCTTTCCCGATCTGAACATATTTGTTGTCCGTCATATTGACGAAGCCGTAAGTGCCCGCGTTGACACGCCATTTCTTGTCTTCTTTGCAAATGGTGTCCTTGGCACGGCCACTGCGCGCAACCCATGAATGGATCGAGGTAGACCGCACGCCAATCACACCGACGCGCATTTTCCCAAGACGATCCAAATTGCGCAATTGTGTCTCGTTCGGATTGCAATGCTGTTTTATGTCTGTGAAAAATTCCAGGAATGCGGGCCCCGAGCCAAATGAAATCTGACTGTCCCCCAAGATTAAAATCTCGGGAGAGACAAAATCGCTTGATTGTGCATGAGAGGCCTGAGTAATCGGTGACAGGGCGGCAATCAGAGAAAACAAAAGCGTTTGAAGGGTCTTTTTTGTCGGCGTCTTCAAGGTTTGCAACTCTCGCTATTTTAGTGCGTTTAGGACGGCGTCACACAAATCCGACGTGTTCAATTCGACAAACTTGCGCGCGGCGGCTCTGTTTGGGTGCAGCGTGTCTGCCACGTTCCCGTCAGCATCACGACGAAAATACTGCGGGTCACCTTCGATGGCAGCGCGCGTGCGGGCATTCATGCCTTTGACGATTTCGCATCGAGGCGCAAATTTTTTGAAAGACCGAACAATGTTTGTCTGAGCATCCATCCGTAGGCTGTTTGTTTCTGCCAAAAAGACTGGCGCGGTTGTGAGTAAGATGCAAGACACATCCTTGGGAATTTGAGTGATGGTTTGTTGAGTGTCCAGGTCAGCAAGTCTGGGGTTTCGCGCCCAGCGATCTGCTGAATTCCCCAAGAAGGCCAGGATCAGCAGCTTTGGGTTATTTGCCGGGTTTGAAAACACGGTTTCAAATACAGATTGATTGGGGCGGCAATACTGAACACCGGCATCTTGTCCTATCTGAACGAATTTGCGGCCGCGTTGCCCGTTCAAGCCAAATACGCTGGCGTTTACTCCGAAATTTTGATCAATTGCGCAAATCGTGTCTTTGTCGCGCCCATCGCGGGCCACCCAAGAGTTCAACGATGTGGACCGCACGCCGACAACTGTGGTGCGCTGCTGTCCCAGTTTTGCAATACGTCGGCGATGCGCGCCGCGCTTTGCACAATTCTGTTTGAGATTACTGAAGAAGTTTATGTATTCGGCGCCTGTGCCAGAGGATACCTGGCTGTCACCCAATACCAAGATGTCGGGATGGGTTTGGGCGTTGGTCTGGGTCACCGCGAAAGATTGGAACACTGCAAACAATGCGATGCCTAATGTTCTTTTCATTTTGTGACCTCGACCAGCACTATGCCCACCTTTCTGAGAGCCAAAGCCGCGCTTGTCCAATAACAATCAGCCCAACGAAGCGCACAGCTGCGCGATAGGGTTGGTGGCGTGCACAAGAGGGATGATGACATGGCACGCTGTTTGTCGGTAATAGGGCGCAGCAAAACACAGCAAAATGGTGCGTCATGACAGCGTCCGAGGGTCATCGCAGGCTATTGGCCCTGTGCGCGGCAAAAGACTTCGAAGAGGCGGTGACGCTCGCCAAAGAACTTGTTGCACTTTATCCGAACGAACCAGCGTTTTGGCATTTGCTGGGTGCTATTTGCAGTCAATTGAACCAGTTGGCTCTCGCGAAAGAGGCCTTTGGCAAGGCCGCCCAATTGAAGCCATTAGATGCCGTTGCGCATTATAACCTTGGTTGTGTCTTGCAACGCCAAAAAGATGCACGCGCGGCCACCTTGTGTTTTGAGAACGCCATCACGTGCGATCCGCAACATGTGCAGTCCTACAACAACCTCGCAACCTCACTTTACGACACAGGCGCTGTGTCCGATGCGATTGTGGCTCTGGAGAACGCTTTAGAAATTGCACCGTCCTATGTTGATGCGGCGTATAATCTGGCCCGCATGTTGCACGAAACGCGCGCATTTTCGCGTGCAATTCGGCTGTGTGAACAGGTTTTGAAACTCAGTCCTGACCATGCAGATGCGTTTGCTTTGCTGTTCCAACTAAAAGGCAAAGTGTGTGATTTCACTGTGTTCGACGATTTTGAACGCATCAAAACGACTTATGGTATCACAACCGGGGCGGTCCCGCCGTTTGGCTGTTTGCATCTTGAAGATCAACCTGAACGGCAATTGCTGAGAACGAAACGCTGGTTGGGTGATCGTTTTCCAAACGTGCAGGCTGCAGCGCCAAGGATAAATCGGAATACGAAACTAAAGATCGGGTACTTTTCGGGAAACTTTCAGGATCACCCGGTCATGTTTTTAAACGCAGGCCTGTTTCGGGCGCATGATCCCTCGGGCTTTGAGGTGATGGCGTTTCACGTTGGCCCCAACGCGTTGGGGGAGTTGGGGCAAAAGATGCGACAGGTCGTGTCGGCGTTTCATCAAGTTCACGCAGTGCCGGATGAAGACATCGCCCGTCTGGCGCAGTCTTGTGAGCTAGACATTGCGATTGATTTGGATGGGCATACGCAGAATGCGCGTCCTGGAGTTTATGCGCATCGCGCAGCCCCGGTTCAGGTAACCTATCTTGGCTATCCCGGATCCAGCGCTGCGCCGTTCATGGATTACTTGGTTGCAGATCGCACACTTGTTCCACCCAATTTGCGCCAGCATTATTCTGAACGTATCTTGTTTATGCCCGGCACATATCAACCAACTGATAACAAACGGCAAATAGATCAAGTGCCAACAACGCGGGGTGAGATGGGCTTGCCTGAAGCCGGATTTGTTTTTTGCTGTTTCAATAACAGCAATAAGATTGGCCCCCTTGAGTTTGACGTTTGGATGCGGATCTTATCGAAAGTACCGGGGAGCGTCTTGTGGTTGTTGAAATCGCACACAGAGATGCAAGACAACTTGCGCCGCGAAGCCAAGGCACGGGGTGTATCGCCGGACCGACTGTGTTTCGCGCAAAGATTAACGCAAGCAGAGCATCTGGCACGGCACCGCCATGCGGATCTGTTTTTGGATACGTTCAACTACAATGCCCATACAACGGCCAGTGATGCTTTATGGGCGGGCTTGCCGGTCGTGACGCTGCAAGGGCAGCAATTTGCAGCGCGTGTTGCAAGCAGTCTGTTGAAGGCGGCGGGTTTGCCCGAGTTGGTCACACAATCAACCGACGCCTATGAAGCACTGATTTTGGATCTCGCGCGGCATCCGAAACGGTTGGCGGCCCTAAAGGCCAAATTGGCGCAAACCCGAAATACCTGTGCACTGTTTGATACGGTTGGCTACACGCGGGCCTTTGAAGACGGATTGCAGCGTATGCACCAGCGCTACCGTGACGGGTTGCCAGCTGTTGATATCTATTTGGAATAGACACTGAAGGGGGTGTCCCGGCGGCACGCGATCTGCAGCCGGAACCCATCCTTCAATTTGGTTTACTCGGAACCAAAGACACGTTCAAAAATCGTATCAACGTGTTTGGTGTGATACCCAAGATCGAATTTCTCTTCGATTTCTTCAACACTCAGAACTGCAGTAACTTCGGTGTCGCCCAGCAGTTCGGTTTTGAAGTCTTTGCCTTCTTCCCAGACTTTCATCGCGTTGCGCTGCACCAGCTTATAGGAATCTTCGCGGCTGACGCCGGCTTGGGTCAGTGCCAGTAGAACGCGTTGCGACATCACAAGGCCGCGGAATTTGTTCATATTGGCCAGCATGTTGTCGGGGTAGATCACAAGTTTGTCGATAACGCCTGTCAAACGCGCCAAGGCAAAATCCAGCGTGATTGTCGAGTCGGGGCCAATGTTACGTTCCACCGACGAGTGCGAGATGTCCCGTTCGTGCCAGAGTGCGACGTTTTCCATCGCGGGCACTACGGCCATCCGCACCAAGCGGGCCAGGCCTGTCAGGTTTTCGGTCAGTACCGGGTTGCGCTTGTGTGGCATTGCTGACGAACCCTTTTGACCTTTGGAGAAAAACTCTTCGGCTTCCAGAACTTCGGTGCGTTGCATGTGGCGGATTTCGGTGGAGACGTTTTCGATGGAACTGGCCACAACGCCCAAGGTTGCAAAGAAGGCTGCGTGGCGGTCGCGTGGGATGACTTGGGTCGAGATAGGCTCAGGGACCAATCCAAGTTGATCGCACACATGTTCTTCCACGGCGGGGTCAATATTGGCAAAGGTGCCAACCGCGCCGGAAATTGCGCCCGTTGCGATCTCGGCCCGCGCATCGCGCATACGGGACAAGTTGCGGTCCATTTCCGCATAGAACCGCGCAAACGTAAGACCCATTGTTGTGGGCTCTGCATGGATCCCATGTGAACGGCCAATGCGCACGGTGTTTTTGTGTTCAAGCGCGCGGCGTTTTAGGGCAGCAAGCAGGCCTTCCAGATCGGCAATCAGAATATCGGCGGCGCGGGTCAATTGTACGTTAAAGCAGGTGTCCAGAACATCCGAAGAGGTCATGCCCTGATGCACAAACCGGGCCTCATCACTGCCGACATGTTCCGCCAGATGCGTGAGGAACGCGATGACGTCGTGCTTTGTAACAGCCTCGATCTCGTCAATGCGGGCAACGTCAAATTCGACGTCTTTGGCTTTCCAGACTGCATCCGCGTTTTCGCGTGGAATGACACCAATATTTGCCATTGCTTCGCAAGCATGGGCTTCGATCTCGTACCAGATCCGGAATTTGGTGGCTGGGGACCAGATGGCAACCATATCGGGGCGGGAATAACGTGGGATCATGAAGCAGACATACCTTGGGTTTGTGATTGATCATTGGCGCGTGGGCGTCTTAGGCTGCGGGGGGCTAAAGAACAAGGGAAGGGCCGGGGGATGGGACGATTTGCCGTTATATGCGCACTGCTGGCGGGGCCTGCGATGGCGCAGGATTGGACGCCGTTAACCGGGGCCGAGATCCAAGAGGCGCTTGTGGGCAAGAAATTCGTCTATCCTGCCGAAGAGGTACAAGAGTTTTATGAATCCGGGCGTACGCTTTATGTGACCTCGCGACCCAGTTGGGGCTA
>CALHST010000346.1 GCA_938038825.1 uncultured Paracoccaceae bacterium
CCAGTTCCGAATTTTGGTTCGTCCGTCATGTCGTCTTCAAAGAAGGTCAGCACTTGTGATGACGGGACCGGGCGGCTGAAGTAATAGCCCTGTACCAATGCAAACCCCATGTCATGCAGATGCAGAAGTTGACCTTCGGTCTCGACCCCCTCAAGCACCAAATCAAACCGCATGGTTTCGCCCAGTGTGCGCAGCGCGCTGATAATGGATTGATCGTCTTTATTTTCTAGAATGTCTTCGATGAAGGATTTGTCGATTTTGACAATGTTTATTGGCAATTCCTTGAGTTGCGTGATCGATGAATAGCCCGTACCAAAATCATCCAATGCGATGTTGCACCCGGCTGCCCGCAAGGTTTGCAAATGTCTTAGAAACGTTTCTTTGTCATTTCCGAACAGACAGTTTTCAGTCACTTCGATGGTCAGGCAGGATGGGTCCAGTTTATGTGACTTGAGCCCGTCCAAGATGTGTTGGGCAAAATCTTCGCGTTTCAAATCCCCGTTGACCACATTCAGGGCCACTTTGTTGAACGGCACCCCCATTCGGGTCCAAGTCGCCATATCACGCGCGATTTTGGCGAACATCAGGCGCCCCAGATCACCGCTGATTTCGGCATCTTGCAGCGCCTCTTCAAACACAAACGGGGTCAAGACGCCCCGCGTGGGATGGTTCCAGCGCGCCAAAGCTTCAAACCCGTCTACTTCGCCCGTCTTCATGTCCACAATGGGCTGGTAGAATGGTAAGATCTGAGAGCAATCCAAGGCTTGGCGGAATTCCTCGCGCAGGTTCAATCGACGGTCCAGATTTTCCTTCATTTCAGGGGTATAGACACAAATCTCCCCTGCTCGGTTTGGCTTGGCGGCATACAGCGCCAAATCCGCCATCTGCATCAAATCTGACGTGTTTTGACCATCGCGCGGGAATTGGACAACACCGCCCGAGATCGTGGCCGTGACAGTTTGTTCGCGATGTGGAAGCGGCATACTGACGATCCGGGGCAAGGATAAATGATCCGTGTGGTCAATATCATAGTTGTTCGCGATCCCCCCAATGACGACGACAAATTCGTCCCCGCCCAATCGGGCCACATACCCATGTTCAGGGACATGCTGGCGCAACATCTCCGCAAATCGTTGCAACAATCGGTCGCCGACGTCGTGGCCAAAGTAGTCATTCACATCCTTAAAGCCGTTCAAGTCGAACAAAAACAACAAGGCAGACTCGTTCTTTTCCTGGCAGGCCCACAGGGTGTTCTCCATGGTTTCCTGAAAATTGTTCCGATTGTGCAATTTGGTCAGAACGTCGTAATTCGCCAAATAGGCCGCCCGTCGGTCTGCTTCTTGGCGTCGATCCATGATCTGCACATAGCGCAGCGTTGGAAACCCAACCGCCGCCAACAGCAACAGCAAACTCAGACTGATCCCAGTGATCAAGACAGAGCTGTATTGCGCGCCTTGCTCATCAAGATTGACGAGGACTCGTAAGACATAATGCGCTTTACCGTCCGACGACACAGGATGGTAGACAGTTGCAAACGTGTCTGGCAAGAGTTCATCCTGCCCCCGTATGATGCGAATTTCGTCAGAATCTTGAGCCGCCAGATTTGCAACAAATGCGCGGTCGATTGGAAATTTCCCCGGCCCTGTTGCGGTTGACGGCAGCTCTTTGTGTTTCTTGGTGCCCGTGAACACATGCTCCAATCGTTTTTGCGTGACGATGTTTCCGTTCTTTTTTTCTGCGCTGTGATCATGTTCGTGATCGTGTGCATCGTCCGCCCCAAAATTGATAGGCGGCAATCCGACCTCTTCCGGGGTCAGGCTGATGTCGCAAAAGCAATGGATATTGATGTAATCAATCTGGAAAATGTGCCCCACGTTGAAAACCCCGGCCAAGAGGCCCTGGAAATCATCGACTGTGGGGTGCGAGTAAGGATCCACCACCCCGTCCACGCGCACATACCCATCAAGATGGGGCAATTGTTCTTCGATGTAATGGGCCCAATCCATCCCTTGGACTTGGGCTTCGCGCTTTAATGCTTGTTCCAGCGCGTTTTGCGCACCCAGATACCCAATGCCGAGCGCAAGCAGACAAAATAGAAATGTCGTTGCACAAAATTTCTGAAGCTCGGTCATTGCTCGGCACCCATAACTCACAGGGCACAGGCATAAAGATCAGCTGTTAATGTGCGTTCAAGGAATTGGGGCGGGACTAAGAAGAATAGCTACACTTACGTTAAATCTTTCCCAATCTCTGGGGGGCTACATCGCCTTGACGCGCAGGCCGCCAATTTCGGTTTGGGCGACGCGCGTGGCGATCAGCAAGGCCAAGGCCCAACCGCTGGTGACGGCAATCGCAATCCCAAGCCACACCCCCCACACGTCCATTCCAAAGACACCAATCAAGAGCCAAACAAAAAACGCAACGCCGAACCCTTGGCGGTAGATGGAAATCCACAGGGTCCAGACCGGGCGTTTCATGGCCTGCAACAGGGAGTTAATGGAGAACAGCATCATATAGATGATAAACAAAAAGCTATCGACCCGCAGATAGCTGACGCCCACGTCGATCACGGGCTGATCATTGGTAAACAGGGACATCGCAAGCCCCCCGCCGAACCACAAAATAGGTGCCGCGCTGATGGTCATCACAAACCCCAACTTCCAGCAAAACCAAAGCGCCTCGCGGACCCGTTCGTGATTACCCGCCCCAAAGTTCTGCGCGGCGATGGGCAGTAAAGCCCCGGTCATGCCCAGCACTGGCAGCAGCAAGATTTGTTCAATACGCAGCGCAATCCCATAAGCGGCGATGGCGTGTTCGCCGAACCCTTTCAGCGCGAACTGGACCACAAAGCCCGATATGAACATGACCACAAACGCCGAAGACGTCGGGATCATTTGCAAAAAGATCTCTTTATAGGTGGTCGCGTCGGGGGCCAGCTCGGACGGTTGTGCACCTTGAATCACCCGCAGCTTCAATACGGCCCGCAGCACGAACAGCATCACACCGGTTTGGGATACCACAGTGGCCAGCGCGATGCCGTTGAACCCCAGACCGGGGATAACACCGGGAACGCCGTACATGAACAAAGGGTTCAATCCGATGTTCACAAAGAACGCGGCCATCATGGCGCGTTGCATGGTCACACTGTCCCCATGGGCCTGCAGTATCCCATTGGCGGAATAGGCAATCAAAAAGCCCGGCAAAGCCGCCAAAAGCCAATAGAAATACCCATTTGCCGCGTCGCGATACCCCCCTGGTTCCGAGACAAGAGAAATCAGCCAAGGGCCTGCGAAATAGCCGAAAATCATCAGCAATATGGCGGCAGCGATCCCAAAAGACAGCCCTTGCATCGCGGTGCGTCGCGCTGCGGCATCATCTTTTTTGCCGCGCGCATTGCCGACAAGGGCGCTCATCGCGGAACCGGTGCCAAAGCCAATCGCCATCATGATAAAGAAAGCCTGAAACCCAATGGCCAGTCCGGCTTGTGCCTCGGTTGACAATTGCCCCGCGTAGAAGACATCAACCACGTTATAGAGAGTCGAGAACAACATCCCCATGGCAGCGGGAACCGCCAAAGTACGAAAATGGCCCGAAATCGGTCCGGTCGTGAGGTCATGGTCGCGCATGGATGAAGGGCCTTTGATGTCGTGCCTCTTCACCGTTACTCGAAAAGATCAGCGCCCGTCACCCAAAGACTTCGCAGTTGATGCGCCACGTTAGCCCAGCTTTGCCAACAAAGCATCCAAAGCGGCCGCCTCATTGGCGGTCATAGGCGCGGTCTGCGAATGCCACAGTGTCGCCTGAGACTGCAGGATCAATGCATCGCTGAGAATTTTCAAATGATTGGCCCGCAGGGTTTCACCCGATGATGTGATGTCTGCAATCGCCTCAGCGGTTTCATTGGCAACAGTGCCTTCAGTGGCACCTTGGCTGTCCACAAGGGCGTAATCGGCCACACCCGCGTCGCGCAACGCATCGCGCACCAATCGGTGGTATTTTGTGGCGATCCGCAAGCGATGATTATGTGTTGCACGGAATTGGGCGGCGACTGCGTCCAGATCTTCAAGCGTGTCCACATCGACCCAACTTTGAGGAACAGCCAGTATCAGATCCGCGTGGCCAAAGCCCATTTCATGGATAGATGCGACCTGCTGACCCCAAAGGGGCAGTTTTTCGCGGATCAGATCTGTGCCGGTGACGCCCAAGTGCAACCGCCCTTCGGCAAGTTCGCGCGGAACCTCGCCCGCTGACAGCAGAACAAGGGAAACATCCGCGACACCATCAACCCGTCCGGCATATTCGCGATCTGATCCTGTGCGCGACAACACCACGCCGCGGTCTGCAAACCATTCAAAGGTCTTTTCCATCAAGCGGCCCTTGGAGGGCACTCCCAGTTTTATTGTCATGGGCGTGTCTCCAACTCCAGCATCAGGCCCGGGCGCAAAACGCCCCCGACGGCTGGAATGGTTTGCCCGTCTCCTAAACGCTGGGTCAACGCATCATAACGCCCCCCTGTCGCAATGGCAGGCATATCCGCGTGCTGCTGGGCATAAAACCCAAAGACGAAACCGTCGTAATATTCCATGGACGTGCGGCCATAGCTGGTTTCAAACATCAAGCTGTCCACCTGCACGCCATGGGACTGCAACGCGTCCATGCGGGCCTTCAATCCAGCTATGGCAACAGTGATCGACGGCATATCGCGGCTGAGGTCGTGAAGCTGTTTCAATGCCTCTGGCAATACGGCAGAAATCGCCAGAAGCTGGTCAATTCCGCGCAAAGCGTCATCATCAAACGGCGGTGTCTTGGTGTCCGCTTTCAAGGCGGCAATGCGCTGTTCAATTTCAGACGTACTGCGTTTGCCACCAAATGCGGAGACCTCGGCAAACGGGTCCGTCGCCGCCAACAGAACCGCGCGCGCATCAGACATCGGAGTTTTACCAGCGAAGCGATCCAGCAATGCGCGGAACTTCTTGGGGCGCCAGATATGGCGCATCAAAGCCGCGCGGCGCGCATCGGATGTATCCAAACCCACCACAGCGGCCTTCAACAACCCGATATCCCCGGTCATCGGCGTCACGTCATATGGGGACAAAGCCTGTTCCATCAGCGCAAACACACCCGCATCGGCAACGGCTGGGTTGGTGCGATCAAAGACTTCGTAACCCACTTGCACGTATTCATTGGGCCGATCCGGGTGATCTTCCTGACGGCGAAACACTTCGCCCGCATAGGTATAACGTGCGGGTTCTGCGCCCTCGGCCATGTGCATTTGCACCACGGGCACTGTGAAATCAGGGCGCAGCATTTGTTCGCCCCGCAAGGCATCGGACGTCACATAAGCCCGGCCGCGGATATCTTCGCCGTACAGATCCAACAGCGTTTCAGCCGGTTGCAACAAAGGCGGTTCCACCAGCGTCGCACCCGCCTGTTCAAACCGCCGGCGCAGCTCCAACGCTTTGGCATTGGTTTCAGAGCGTGTGGGCATCAGCCATGCTCGCGCAGGATTTCACGAACCTTTTTCACAAGATGTTCGCGCGGGACTTCGAATTGTGAGGGACGGTCTTTCCACTCTTCAAGGCTGGCTGTTTCGGCAATTTTCGCGCCTAGAATCAGGTCCTTGATCTGAATCACGCCTTTTTCTTTTTCATCCCCGCCTTCAATGACAGCAATCGGGGAATTGCGGCGATCCGCGTATTTCAACTGGTTCCCAAAGCTCTTGGGATTGCCTAAATACACTTCGGCACGGATCCCCGCACCGCGCAGTTCCGCCACCATTTTTTGGTAATCCGCCATGCGGTCGCGATCCATTACGGTCACCACGACGGGGCCATGTGTTTGTGTTTGCGTCTCGCCCTTCATCCGCAGGGCCGCCAGCAACCGATCCACACCGATGGAAATGCCTGTGGCTGGAACTTCCTGACCGGTGAACCGTTTCACAAGGTCATCATAGCGCCC
>CALHST010000347.1 GCA_938038825.1 uncultured Paracoccaceae bacterium
GATTCCGCCGCCACCACAATGTTGTTGGTAGAAAGCATGATTTCAGCCGTGCAAACACTGAACTGGGACGCCACCAAAGACCGCATGCAGGAACTGGAGGATATTTTTGACAACACAAAACTGTTCCGCAAGTTTACCTGAAGACGCATACGGGGGCCGCTTTGCCTGAACGCATTGTGCCACAATCTAAAACCACCGCCAAAATGGCACTTCAAAGGATCTGACACAAAAGTACGGTCCGTTCACCAAACGCCCTGAAAGCCCAATGCCATGCCATCACCAGATCTTCTTGTCGCATTTTTTCTGGCTGCCTGCATCTTTGCCTATATGCCGGGGCCATCGACGCTGTATGCAGCCGCACAAACGATCGCCCGTGGCAGACGCGCCGGGTGGTTTGCGGCTTTGGGAATTCACACAGGCGGCTATGTGCACGTCTTCGCAGCGGCGTTCGGGCTTGCCGTTCTGTTTGAAGCGATTCCTGCCCTGTATGTCGCCCTGAAATTCGGCGGTGCGGCTTACCTTGTATGGTTGGGATACAAGGTGTTCACAAGTGACAGCCCGCGCGCAGTGCAGGACATGAAAAGCCCGTCAAAAAGCCCACAAAGAGCATTCCGGGAAAGTGCAACGGTTGAAATTTTGAACCCCAAGACAGCGCTCTTTTATCTCGCCTTCTTGCCCCAATTCACGGATCCCGGTGCCAGTTTGGCAATTTGGTTGCAGTTGCTGATCCTTGGCACAATTGTGAATGTCATGTTTTCAAGCGCCGATGTGGTCTGTGTTCTTCTCGCGGATAAAGTGACCACCTATTTCAAGACCTCCGGATCAGCAAATCGCGTGGCGCAAAAGGTGGGGGGCAGTATTCTGATCGCACTTGGTCTCAACGTGGCCTTTAACCGCCAATAGCAAAACGCGCGTTCAACCAGCAGGCTAGATCACAGATGTCGGATGAAACTGGCTGGGATGGCAGGACTCGAACCTGCAACCTACTGTACCAAAAACAGTTGATCTACCAATTGATCTACATCCCATCAGTGTGGCGCTAATTAGTGCGCGTCGCGCAGGCGTGCAAGAGTAAATTGCACGAAATTCACAACGATTTTCCTACTCTTCCGGAGCGGCCTTGTTCAAAAGATCTCCGTCGGACAGCGCAGCACGCTCTTGCAGGATGATTTTCTCAAGCTCTTGATCCGCGACGGCATGAACATCTTGGGCTTCCAGCGCATCGCCTGACGCCGCTTTGGCCGAGCTTT
The DNA here is from genome assembly GCA_938038825.1 of uncultured Paracoccaceae bacterium. Taxonomy (GTDB): domain Bacteria; phylum Pseudomonadota; class Alphaproteobacteria; order Rhodobacterales; family Rhodobacteraceae; genus Aliishimia. The sequence goes on from CALHST010000347.1 coordinate 1,251, forward strand.
GCACAGGTTTTGGAATGGCCACACCATCAAGGCCCTGAATAGTAAATGTTGGCCCCGGCATCGCAATACCGGCACCTTCAAAGGCCGCCATACAAATGCGGTATGCCTCTCCCTTGGCGGCAACAAAACTGGTTTCGTGTTGGGCAATCCATGCCGCAACGCGCAAAATCACAGCACTGTCCCCCAACTCTTCCAGCCAGACAGATGGCGCAGGTTCGCTTAACACGAATGGCAATCCAGCCACAGTTTCCTGCGCCAGCGCCTGCGCTGCAGCCAGATCCGTGTCATACCCCACACCCAGATCCAGCAAGAAACGGCGTTCGTCATTGCGCGAATAGTTGACGATTCGGCTTTTAAAAACAGTCGCATTGGGAATGCGGATGTGATTGCCATCAAAGCTTAACAAGATCGTCGCGCGCGAGGTCAGACGAATAACTTTCCCCATATCCCCTTCGATTTCGACTGTATCGTTGGGACGAAAGGGTTGGCGGATAGACAACATGATGGACGCAATAAAGTTTTCAACGGTGTCTTTGACCGCAAAACCAATGGCCAGACCCACGATCCCAGCGGCACCTAAAATGGTCGACAACAACGCCGATGCATTTAGGATATCAAGCGCAACAACAAGACCGCCAATGATAAAGGCAAGCCGGACAAGTTGGCGATAGATATCCGCAATAAACGCGTTCGGGGCCAAGCGGTTCCAAGGCTCTTTCAGGCGCGCAATCACAACACCAATCGACACGACCACGACAAAGGCCAAAAGCGCGACCAATGCCAACGGCAGATAGACAACAAGTTGCCAGACCCGGTTCAAGAACCGTTCTACAGCTGGATTTAGTTGTTCCACCACATCGGTGGTTTGCGTAACAAGGTTTTCAATGGCCACAACACCTTCGACCCGCGCCACGATATCATTCAATCGCGCGCCGGTTGCTTGATCAACGGTGGTGCCGCGCAGCGTGACAATCCCGGACGAGACAGTCACAGTCACGTCCTCGAATCCTTCGAGTTCAGACAAAATATCGCGGATCCGAACCGCAATGGCTGCGTCTTGCTCTGCGCTGTCTTCCACTGTGATTGTGGATGTTGGTTGTTCTTCTGATTGCTGCGCCTGTCCCGTGACGGGAACCAGCATCAAACAAAGACAAAACAGAATAATGCGCATGATAAATGACCAAGATAAAGCAATGCCGTTTGATAAGCCGACACGCAGAACGGGTACAAGCAGAATTCCGGAAAACCGCGTCAGTCGCGCACTTCTTCTGGGGCAACACCCCACAATGCGCCTTTGCGAGCCCATCCCCGGTATCCACCGGAACTGACACGACACCATTCGCGTTCACATTTACCAAGTTCCGCCACAACCCCTGCTTCCAAAGCCGCGACAATCTGTGTGACCTCATCCGGACGCTTATGAAGTGTGAGCATGTCTTGCTCGACGATGACCGTGCGGTTGCCGGAAATCAGCGAATAATGTACCCAGCCGCCAAAGCCCTCTTTGTCTTCCACGCGCCGCCAATGGCCATGCTCGGCCGTGACCTGCAAAGGCATGTTGCGGCGCTTGAACACCCAATCCACGCGATGACTGAGCGACGGACCGCGGCGCACGTTCCCTTCTGACGCTTTCAAGGACACAAAGCGCGGGATCGGCAAATTCGTAACTGTGCCCCGTTCGTCGGCAGCCACCATCGAGCCGGAAAACCCAACCATAATTGCGCAAACAATGCCAATCACCGTCTTCAACATCTTCAAAACCCGCTCGGTTTAAATCTCTGTCATGATGCGCGGGGTTCTTGTGCCCCTGTCGCCTTTCCGCCACCATGGCACGCACAGACACGTGCGAAAAGAGCAAGGGAATTATCAATGGCAAAACCTCGGCTAAGTGTTGTCGTTACGCGACGGTTACCCGACGCGGTTGAGACGCGATTGTCCGAATTGTTTGATGTGCAGCTTCGCGACACTGACGCCCCGATGAGCCGCGCACAGCTGATTGAAGCCATGAAAACAGCTGATGTTTTGGTGCCCACGATCACGGATACCATTGATAATGCAATGATTTCCGGCTCTGGGCCACGACTGAAACTGATTGCCAACTATGGGGCCGGTGTCGACAATATTGACGTGGCAACCGCCCGTCAGCGTGGCATTTTGGTTTCAAACACGCCCGGCGTTCTGACGGATGACACCGCAGACATGGTTATGGCGCTGATTTTGGCAGTGACTCGCCGCATTCCTGAAGGTCTTTCCGTCATGCAAAGTGATGAATGGGAGGGGTGGGCCCCTCAAGCCTTACTCGGCGGCCGCGTCGGTGGCCGCCGTTTGGGCATCATCGGCATGGGCCACATCGGTCAAGCCGTCGCGCGGCGCGCCAATGCCTTTGGATTGCAAGTCCATTATCACAACCGCCGCCGACTCCATTCTGGCGTAGAGGAGGACTTGTCCGCCCGGTATTGGGAAAGCCTGGACCAAATGTTGGCCCGGATGGACGTGGTGTCAGTCAATTGTCCCTCAACCCCATCGACATTCCACCTTCTCAGCGCCCGGCGTTTGCGGCTGCTAAAGCCCGAAGCTGTGATCGTGAACACCGCACGCGGCGAAGTGATCGACGAAAATGCCCTGACCCGCATGTTGCGGGCCAATGAAATCGCGGGCGCTGGATTAGACGTTTATGAAGGCGACGAAGCAAATCCCAGATTGCGAGAGCTAAAGAACGTCGTTCTGTTGCCGCATATGGGATCAGCAACGCGTGAAGGTCGGTTGGAGATGGGCGAAAAGGTTCTTATTAACATCAAGACTTTTGACGATGGACACCGCCCCCCTGATTTAGTGGTCCCTGCGATGTTGTGAATCCTGCAAATATCCTCAACCATAGGTTAATTTTCATTGAGAGGATTCTGGAGGAATTCATGCGGTATACTGTTTCATTGACTGCTTTGCTTTTGGCGACACCCGCCTTGGCACAGCAAGCTGCAGACGCTGTTCAGCCCGAAGGCGCAACTGCAGGCGGATTTCAGGCGATTTCAGAAGGCGTCGCCAAGGCCCTGGAAACCAAAGACGCAGGCAAGCCTGTCGCCGCCGAAAATTGGATGGTGGCCGCAGCGAACCCTCATGCCGTTCAGGCGGGTTCGGATGTTCTGCGGGCTGGTGGCACTGCTGCGGACGCCATGGTCGCGGTCCAAACTGTGTTGGGTCTGGTCGAGCCACAATCATCGGGTCTGGGTGGCGGCGCGTTTCTTGTTTGGTATGACGCTGCCAGCAAAGAATTGACGACGCTGGATGCCCGCGAGACCGCCCCTTTGGCCGCCACACCGCGTTTGTTCCAAACCGAAGACGGCGAGCGGATGGGCTTTTTTGATGCTGTGGTTGGGGGCCGCTCGGTTGGGGTTCCCGGAACCCCCGCACTTTTGGAAGATGCCCATCGCCGCTGGGGGAACCAAGATTGGGCGGAGTTGCTACAACCTGCGACCTCTTTGGCTGAGGACGGATTTACCGTGTCGCCGCGCCTGGCCGGTTTGATCGAACGGGACGCAGAACGGTTGGCCATATTCCCAAAGACCGCCGCGTATTTCCTGCCAGACGGTGCGCCATTGCAAGCTGGGAGCACGCTGCAAAACCCGGACTATGCGGACACGCTTCGCCAAATGGCGGAAAACGGCGTGGGTGTCTTTTATGCGTTGGGTGAAAACTCGATAGGTGCGCAAATCGTCGATGCTGTGCAAAACGCCGAAGGCAATCCCGGCGTTCTAAGCCAATGGGATATGGCGTTGTATCAAGTGATTGAACGCCCCGCTGTGTGTGCGACGTACCGCGCGCATGACGTTTGCGGCATGGGCCCTCCATCCTCGGGCGCTTTGGCCGTCGGGCAAACCTTGGGCATGCTCAATGAATTTGACCTGTCCGCGTTGGGCCCTGACGATCCTGCTGCCTGGCGCTTGATCGGGGATGCGTCACGCCTCGCCTTTGCAGATCGGGGCCGTTACGTTGCCGATAGTGATTATGTTCCGGTCCCTGTCGAAGGCATGGTGGACGAGGGGTATCTGGCGTCTCGCGCGGCCTTGTTACTGAGTGACACCGCCTTGCCGGATGTCACACCGGGTCAGCCCGAATACAGTCACGCGTTGCTTTGGGCAGATGATGACGCGATTGAATTGCCATCAACCTCGCACATCTCAATCGTGGACAGTTATGGTAATGTTTTGTCGATGACGACGACAATCGAGAACGCCTTTGGGTCACGGTTGATGTCCAACGGGTTCCTTTTGAATAATGAACTCACAGACTTTTCGTTTCGCTCGCATGTAGACGGAGTTCCTGTGGCCAATCGGGTAGAGCCGGGAAAACGCCCGCGGTCATCCATGTCGCCGACAATTGTGATGAAAGATGGCGCGCCTGTACTGGCCATCGGATCGCCGGGCGGCAGCCGGATCATTCCATACGTTGCGCAGGCCATTATTGCGCATCTGGATTGGGGAATGGACGTGCAACAGGCGGTTGCCCTGCCCCACGCGGCCAATCGGTTTGGCACCTATGATTTGGAAGAAGGCACTGCGATGGCTGATATGGCCCCCGCGTTGGAAGCCATGGGCTATGAGGTCAACGTACGAGGGCTGAATTCCGGCCTACATGCGATTTCCATTGGGGATGGCCTGCTGGGCGGTGCGGATCCGCGTCGCGAAGGCATCGCCATCGGCGAGTGAGCCAAACAATCAAGTCATGACATTGGCGCGGCCACGGGGTATCTGTGGCCGCGTTGCCGTTTTGGGAGGAACAGCCATGAGCAAAGTGACCGTATTGACCCGCAATGAAGATGGAATTGCAGCGGCGCTTGGCGTGCTCAAACAGCAATTCGGCGAAGCGGTCAGCACCAGCCAGTCTTTGCGCGAACAACATGGCCACACCACCACCTGGCTTACCAATCAAGCACCGGACGCGGTGGTGTTCCCCAAAACCACCAAAGACGTGCAAGACATCGTGAAAATCTGCGCGCAATACAAAGTGCCCGTCATCCCCTTTGGCACGGGTACCTCCCTTGAAGGACACGTCAATGCGCCGGGCGGCGGTGTGTCTGTGGATGTTTCCCACATGAACACCGTGCTGGAAGTGAACGCCAGTGACCTGAACTGTGTGATCGAACCCGGCGTGACCCGCGAGGATCTGAACACCCATTTGCGTGATCAGGGCCTGTTCTTCCCCATTGATCCGGGTGCCAATGCGTCACTTGGAGGCATGACCGCAACGGGGGCCAGCGGCACCAATGCAGTGCGCTATGGCACCATGAAAGACAACGTCATCGCCATTGAGGCTGTGTTGGCGGATGGCTCTGTGATCAAGACCGCATCCAAGGCCAAGAAAACCTCGGCCGGATATGATCTGACGCGGCTTATGGTGGGTTCCGAAGGCACATTGGGGCTGATCACCAAGATCACCTTGAAACTGCAAGGCATCCCCGAAGCGATTACCGCCGCACGCTGTTCATTCCCTTCGGTAGACGCCGCGTGTCAGACTGTGATGCAGGTGATTCAATATGGGATACCAGTGGCCCGGATTGAATTGTTGGACTCGCTTCAGGTCAAAGCCTGCAATGCCTATGCAAATCTTGACCTGCCCGAAACCCCGTTGCTGCTGCTGGAGTTCCACGGCTCAGACGCGAGCGTGATTGAACAGGCCGAGATGTTTAATGCGATTGCAGATGAACATGGCGCATCCGGGTATCAGACCACGTCGACCACGGAAGAACGCAACAAACTTTGGCAAGCCCGCCACGATGCGTATTGGGCGTCGCTTAACTTGCGCCCCGGGGCGCATGGTATCTCTACAGATGTGTGTGTGCCAATCTCTCGTCTTGCGGAATGTGTTGTTGCCGCTCAGGAAAAAGTCGCCGAATTGGGATTTACCGCCCCCATCGTTGGTCACGTAGGTGATGGCAATTTCCACACACTTGTGCTGGTCGACAAAGGCAATGACACCGAAATGCGCAAAGCCGAAGAGTTTGTTGGCTGGCTCAGCGAGTTGGCCATTGGTATGGACGGCACCTGCACCGGAGAGCACGGCATCGGTCAAGGCAAAATGCCCTATCTGATCAAAGAGCTCGGCGGCGCGGTCGACGTCATGGCCGCAATCAAAAAAGCAATGGATCCCGACAACATTCTGAACCCAGGAAAGATCATGGCGGTTTAAAGTCGCTATTCACGGTTTCGTGAAATCGCCCAATCCCCATCCCAATTCTGCCTCTATTCAACGTCACCCTTTTGGCGGGATTTGCATAAGGGATTTGTCATGTTTCACTGGACTATGGGCGTTGTGGCTGTGGTTGCTGTCGTTGCGATTGGCACCGTTGATTACAAACAAAAAGCAGAGTCTTCCGGCGCAACCCTGACGACATTCTCATTGTCCGGGTACATGGATGCCCTAAAGCGCCAATCCGAGACTGCAAAAGCCCGCAAGGAACAAAAAGAAGCCGTCGCTCAGCTGACAGAACGTCAAAATGCGGGAACATTGATGTATCTTCCAGAGGCCCCCGAAGGATGGACCCGCCGCGCATGGAGTGCAGGCGACAACTCAGCGATTGCCAAGCC
>CALHST010000348.1 GCA_938038825.1 uncultured Paracoccaceae bacterium
ATGGTGGGCGACCCTGGAATCGAACCAGGCGTGCGTCTCCGCGAGGGAGTTACAGTCCCCTGCCACACCTTGCGGCCTGTCGCCCACTTGCCTATGCCTTTCGGCATCGGCGTGAGCGCGTGATTACTAGCGTGTTCAAGGTGCGTCAACCTCAAAATAGGGCAGGTTTAGTTGTGACAAAGAAACCCAAATGGGTCGTGAAAAAAGAGCAAGCGGAAAAAGGGGCTGCGCGGGAAACCGTATGGTTGTTTGGGATACATGCGGTGCGAGATGCTTTGCTGAATCCGGCCCGTGAAAAACTGCGCCTGATCGTGACCCGTAATGCGCATGAGAAGCTGAAAGAGGCGATAGAACAGGCGGACATGGCGCCTGAAATGTCCGAGCCACGCAATTTTGCGGCCCCACTTGATCCTGCATCGGTTCATCAAGGGGCGGCACTGGAGGTCAAGGCGCTGGATTGGGGACGTCTGGAAGATGTTGCCATCGGGGCTGAACGTCCGCGGTTGCTGTTGTTGGATCGAGTGACAGACCCGCACAATGTTGGGGCCATTTTGCGTTCCGCAGAAGTGCTTGGCGCGCAAGCTGTGATTGCACCGCGCCATCATGCGGCCCCTGAAACGGGCGCGCTTGCAAAGACTGCCTCGGGTGCGTTGGAACGCCAACCTTATCTGCGGGTGCGGAACTTGGCGGATACAATCAAAGACCTTCAGTCGTTTGGATATTTTGTCGTGGGCTTGGATGGTGAAGCAGAAACCACAATTGAGGCGGCGTTGGCCGACAAGATGGATGCGCCCGTTGCGTTGGTTCTAGGGGCCGAGGGGCCAGGCTTAAGACCAAAAACCAAAGAAACTGTCGATCTTTTGGTGAAAATTGATGCTGCGGGCGGATTCGGGTCACTCAATGTCTCAAATGCCGCTGCAATCGCACTATATGCATCGTTGAAGCACGAATAAGGACGCGGCATGGGGTATCCAAGAAAGATTGCAACCTGTTGTTATTGCGGGACCCGCGCGGCTTTGGTCCTGAAAGGCAAAAAACAGCACGAGTTAGCGTGTTCCAATTGTGGAGCACCCCTTCACGATCTGAAAATGCTGCCCGTTGCGCGCCGCGGGGATCGCGAATTGGTAGATCGCCCGAAAGTGTCGCATCTGCCAGAGCGAAAATCAGCGAAATCTTACAAGAAATCTAAGCGCAAACGGATCATGTCAAAGATCTTTGAAGAGGCTTTTGATTTCATAGAAGATATTTTTGATTGACGCTTTGTCATGCTTAGGGTCAGGACCCATTAATGCTGCACCGTCAGTGCGGCAGATTTTGTTTGTGACGAGGCACATCTCTGCCGAAATAGTCATTCTCTTTCAAAGAGATGTAACGCAGTTCACAGGCAAAATCCACCGCACCCGAAGGGCTTGCATTTCACTTCATCTCAGCGGCGTGGACCGCTTGCCCGTAGAATAACTATGGTCGGCGCGTCCCAAACCACTGACATTTCGTGAAATGTAAGCTGACGGTGCAGCATTAATGGGTCCTGACCCTAGTAGCTGGCGTTTTTTGTTCAGATTTCATCAAATTATCTGCGCGCGGTTAACGAAACGTTCACGTTCTTGAGACACGCTCTTATCGAACCTCTGGTGAGTTCCTACCTCATCAACACGGCCAAAGGTTTGGAACAGCTTTGGCTTCTTCACTGTCCCTCGTTCCGCGACTGCGCCCCTAAGCCATGCTTGGGGGCGTTTTTTTGACCTTTGGGCAGGGGTGGGTTAGCAAGCTGCATGACTGATTATTCTGACGCGCAATTGCGATCTGTTTTGCAGGGCACAAAGACCATCGCGATGGTTGGGGTGTCCACAAATCCAGTGCGCCCAAGCTATTTTGTTGGGCGATATTTGACGTTGAAGGGGTTCTCTGTGTTTCCGGTGAACCCAGTTTCGGCAGGGCACACCTTGTTCGGCAAAGAGATTGTCGCGGATTTACGCAGTGTCGCCCAGCCGGTTGATATGGTGGATATTTTTCGGCGATCTGAATTTGTTCCAGATATTGTGGATGAAGCGCTAGAGGTGTTTCCCGGGCTCAAGACAATCTGGATGCAGATTGGTGTGGAACATGCCGAGGCCGCACGCAAAGCCGAGGCGCGTGGGGTGACCGTGATTCAGAACCGGTGTCCCAAGATTGAATATCAACGATTGTTCGGTGAATTGCGCATGGGTGGGTTTGCGACCGGTGTGATTTCGTCAAAACTGTAGGGACGGGAGCGGCGCTCGTCCGCTTTGCGAACATCGCCCCACCCACCGTCCCGCACATCAGCGCGATGCTTTTTCGGCAAGACCGGATTGGGATTGGCGCGCCGCGAGTGTGTCGAGCACATCCTGAAGGGGCACATCTTGTGAGGCGAGCATCACAAGGAGGTGGTAAAGCACATCGGCGGCTTCTGAAGTAAGTTTTTCGCGGTCACCCTTGATGGCCTCGATAATTGCCTCGATAGCTTCTTCCCCGAATTTTTCGGCGCATTTTTCCGGCCCCTTTGCCAGAAGCTGTGCTGTCCAGCTGGAGGACGGGTCGGCGGTTTTGCGCGCCAGAATCGTGGCGTAGAGGTCGTTGAGTGTCATGAGAGCCTCATAGGGATTCCTGCGGCGGCCATGTGGGCTTTGGCTTCGCCGATTGTAAATGTTCCGAAGTGGAAGATAGAGGCAGCAAGAACGGCAGACGCTTTGCCTTCGGTCACGCCCTCAACAAGGTGATCGAGCGTGCCAACACCGCCAGAGGCGATGACGGGGATGGTTACGGCGTCAGAGATTGCACGGGTCAGGGGCAGGTTGAAGCCGGATTTGGTGCCATCGCGGTCCATCGAGGTCAACAGGATTTCCCCGGCACCTTTTTCTGCGGCTGTATGTGCGAAGTCTATGGCATCAATGCCCGTTGGTTTGCGCCCGCCGTGGGTGAAGATTTCCCAGCGTCCCGGTTCTACGGTTTTGGCATCAATGGCGCAGACAATGCATTGGCTGCCGAATTGGTCTGCGGCGTCTGTTAAGACATCCGGGTTTGCAACGGCAGCAGAATTGAAGCTGACTTTGTCTGCTCCAGCCAACAAAAGCGCGCGAACATCTGCTGATGTGCGCACGCCGCCGCCAACGGTCAGCGGTATAAAACACTGTTCAGCGGTGCGACGGACCAGATCGAACATGGTGCCTCGGTTTTCGTGTGTGGCGTGGATATCCAGAAAGCACAGTTCGTCTGCGCCAGCGGCGTCATAGGCGCGCGCAGCCTCTACCGGGTCGCCAGCGTCAACCAGATCGACAAAGTTCACGCCTTTGACCACACGGCCATCCGCGACGTCGAGGCAGGGAATGATACGAGTTTTTAACATGGCGCTGGTGTAGTGCGGTTTGAGATGCGGGGGAAGGGGGCTGTTCCCACGTCGTACAAACGCTTCCCCCCTGAGATGTCTTGGTGCAGTGCTTTATTTCAGCGCGGCAAGCGCGTCGGCCAAGTTTATGGCACCATCATAAAGTGCGCGCCCCGAAATCGCGCCGGCAATTGTGGTGGTGTTTTTGAGCGCGGTCAGATCCGCAAGCGAGGACACGCCGCCGGACGCAATGACAGGGATGGAAACAGCACGGGCCAAGGCATCTGTGGCCTGGATATTCGGGCCGCCCATTGCGCCATCGCGGTTGATGTCCGTGTAAATGATGGCTGCAACCCCCGCGTCTTCGAAAGATTTGGCAAGGTCCGTGGCGTCTACATCAGTTTCTTCGGCCCAGCCTTTGGTGGCCACTTTGCCATTTCGCGCATCAATCCCCACAGCAACTTGGTTCGGGAAGGCTTTGGCCGCGTCGCGCACCAATGTGGGATTTTCTACTGCGACCGTTCCAAGGATCACACGGGCGAGACCTTTGCTTAACCACATCTCGATCGTAGCCATGTCGCGGATACCGCCACCCAGCTGAGCAGGCACCGCGGTTTGCTGAAGAATGGCTTCGACGGGGGCTGCGTTCACCGGGGCACCCGCAAAAGCGCCGTTCAGGTCAACAAGGTGTAACCATTCACATCCCGCGTCGACAAAGGCCATTGCTTGCGCAACGGGATTGTCGTTGAACACAGTCGAGCGATCCATATCGCCGTGCACAAGACGTACAGCTTGCCCATCTTTCAGATCAATTGCGGGATACAGGATCATGGCAGTCACTCCGGCTGGTTTTGTGCGCGCCGTGTGACATGACGTTACGTTGAATGCAATGTGATGCAAGACGACGCTGGGTCAGTCTTGATTGGTTGGCTAAAGATAAGGCAGTCATTTTGTACATATCGTGGGAGGAGCACGTCATGAGAACGATGATAGCAAATTTGGTTTTAGGTGTTGGCCTGGCTGGTGCCGCTTTTGCAGAACCTGCAGCGGGCACTTGGAAAACCGAAGTCGGAGAGACAGGCGGCTTTTTGCATGTCGATATTGCACCATGTGGGTCCAGCTTATGTGGAACCATCACCAAAGTCGTGAACAACGATAACCAGACGATTGTCGGCCGTCAGATCATTTGGGACATGGGCACCGATGGCAATGGCAAGTATTCAGGCGGCAAGATTTGGGCGCCCGATACGGACAAGACATACCGTTCGAAATTGCGCTTGAGTGGGAACACCCTGAAAGTATCAGGCTGTGTTGGTCCGATTTGCCGCAGTCAGAACTGGACACGTTTGAAGTAACATTTCGCTAACTCTGTTCACTGAAAGTGGATCACGGAATACGGCGCTGGTGTAAACTTGCGCCGTATTGTGTTTTTGGGGGATGGGTTCTGTGATGGGTAAGGGGTTTTGTGCACAGGGTCTTTGGGCTTTGCTGATTTTGGCCTCTTCCACGGCGATGGCCAAGGAACCCATCGAAGGTCTGTGGCGCACGCAGCCAGACGTCAACGGCCTTATGGCAATCGTTGAAACGCGGCCTTGCGGTTTGGCGCTGTGCGGTACAATCCGTCAGATGTTGGATGGGCGCGGCAAACCTGTTCAGCATGATGCTGTTGGGCGGGTGATGTTTGACGATGTCTTTGCCGTGTCGGGAAAAACATATCAAGGCCACGTGTTTCTTCGAAACCAGACCCAAACAGACCATGCGCGCAGTGTTAAAATGACCGCGCGCAGGCTCCGGCTTCACGTGCAAGAGTGTGTTGGTTCTGTATGCGACTTTCAGGTCTGGCGGCGCGTTCAGATGTCGCCCTAATCAGGGACGCCATTTCAGGAAATTCGCAATCAGTTGCAATCCAACTGATTGGCTTTTTTCAGGGTGAAATTGCATGCCAACCTTGGTGCCATCTGCCACAATTGCCGTGACCTCACTGCCGTAATCCACATGGGCCAACCGCTGGGTCGGGTCTGACATATCCATTTGATAGGAATGCACGAAATACGCGTGATCACCGGACGTGATGCCATCCAGAACCGGGTGCTCGCCTGTGAGAACCAGGTCATTCCACCCCATATGTGGGATCTTTAATCCGGGCGCTTCAATGCGTTTTACGGCACCGTCGATCCAAGCAAGCCCTTCGGTGTCTTGATATTCATGACCCATGCGCGCCATGAGTTGCATTCCAACGCAGATGCCCAAAAAAGGGCGGGCACGATTTTCAACGGCCTCTATCAGGGCATCATACAGCCCACCGGTGCCCTTAAGGGCGTGCATACAAGCCGGGAACGCACCGTCGCCGGGTAGGACAATGCGATCTGCGCGCGCGACGTCTTCGGCCTTGTCAGACACCAAAACGTCACCTGCGTTTTCTTCGCGGGCCATGCGTTCGAAGGCCTTGTGGGCCGAATGCAGATTGCCACTTTCATAATCAATCAGGACAGTGAGCATGGGCTTATAGTGCCCCTTTGGTAGAGGGGATCGCGTCAGACTTGCGCGGATCAACTTCGACCGCTTCTCGCAGGGCGCGCGCCACAGATTTGAAAGCGGCTTCCGCGATATGGTGCGAATTCACCCCGTGCAACATGTCCACATGCAGGGTGATCCCGCCATGTGTTGACAGGGCCTGAAAAAATTCGCGCACCAATTCACAATCAAAGGCCCCGATTTTTTGTGTCGGCAGATCAAGGTTCCAAATCAGGAACGGGCGTGCCGACAAATCCAGGGCTGTGCGCACCAGCGCATCGTCCATGGGCAGCAGGCAGCTTCCGTACCGGCGGATCCCCTTTTTATCGCCCAAAGCCTGCGTCAGGGCTTGGCCAATGGCGATGCCTACGTCTTCGACCGTGTGGTGATCATCAATGTGCAAATCGCCTGTGGCTTTCACGGTCATGTCGATCAGCGAATGACGCGCCAATTGATCCAACATGTGATCAAAGAAGCCCACACCCGTCTGCATGTCATAAACCCCAGTGCCATCCAGATTGATGTCAACCGAGATATCGGTTTCGGCGGTGGTGCGTGTGATGCTTGCAGTGCGCATGATGCAATTCCTTGTGGTCAGGCCGCGTCCTTATAGGCAGGGCAGGGCACAGGGCCAAGGTCTGCTTTTGCGGATTGCACCGGGCGTGACGGATGTGCCAGACTCATCATACGCATCGGAGAGCCCAATATGACCACATGTGTTTTCATCCAGATCAGGTGTAAGCCCGGCCAAACCTATAAAGTCGCAGAAGAGATTGCCTTGCGCGAAATCCATTCCGAGCTGTATTCGACCTCGGGTGACTTTGATTTGATGATGAAAGTGTACATTCCGGAAACGGAGGATGTGGGGCACTACATCAATGATCGTTTGCTGGATATCTCGGGCATCGAACGGTCTTTGACCACAATGACGTTTAAGGCTTTTTGATCCAAGGGCGGCCTGTTCAGTATACCGCCCTTGATCCTGTGACCCCTTAGCTGACCGGTGGCAAACCAACGGCGACCCGGCCTTCATTGGTTTTTATCGAAAAGTCGGTCCCGCGATACTCATCCGCATCGGGTGACATCAAATATGCCACAGTTTGCGCAACCCATTCTGGCGGAATATGCGCGGAGGGGTCCATTTGGCTGACCGGGTTAATGCCAGACGCTTTAATTTGCACCTGCATATCAGTTGCCACAGTGCCCGGCGATAAGCCGATCACGCGGATACCCTGATCACCATATTCCTTGTGCCCCATTTTTGTCAGGGACAGCACAGCAGCTTTGGTGGCGCAGTAGTGGCTCCAACCTTCCAGCGCGTTCGTGGCCGCGCCCGAAGATATGTTAATGACAGTGCCGCCGCCCTGCGACAGCATATGAGGGATCGCAAAACGCATTCCATAGTAAACACCTTTTAGGTTCACATCGACCACATGCCCCCATGCGTCGGGGTCACTATCAACCAAGCGCGCGACAGGGTCGATCAGACCTGCATTATTCAGCAAAAGGTCAATTCGCCCGGCCACATCCACAGCCTTGGATACCATCGCCTCGACAGACGCCCGGTCGCCGACATCTGTGGTGATCGCCGTTGCAGTGCCACCTGAGTCAGAAATGCTGGTCGCAAGGTCATTAATGGCACCCTCTGAGCGCGCCGCAAGGACAACATGTGCGCCAAGTTCAGCCAAATGACGTGCCGTGGCTGCGCCTATGCCTTTAGACGCACCTGTGATCAGTGCGGTCTTGTTTGCAAAATTTGTCATGAAGAGACTCCAAAATAAATCTGGGTTAGGAACAGGGTTTTCCACCTGAAACTGTGTCGCGTGTCAGCATAGATCGCGGGTGCGCGATACGAATACAGGCGGGCAAACCGGACAATTATTGAGTGGAACGGGAGTACAAATAGGGATGCGCCTAGCCGAGTACAAGTTCTTCCAAGCGCGAGACTGCAATTTTTAGTTTGTTCAATTCTTTGCACAGCCCGTCCAGCGAAATGCGTTGAATTGGGGCGTGGATCGACAGAGTTGTCACCAGACGTCCCTGATCGTCTCGGATGGGCGCTGCAATCGCAGTCATGCCTTCCATAAATTCTTCGTTGTCTTGGGCAAACCCTTGCGCACGGGTGCGCAGAAGTTCTTCGCGCAGCATGGCCGGATCCGTCAAAGTTCGACTTGTCCGCCGATCTAGAGTGGTATCGCGCAACAACCGATCCAGCCGGTCAGGGCGCAAGGAAGACAGGTACATTTTGCCGCTTGCGGTGCAATGAAAGGGCACTTGGGAACCAACATCCAACTGAATGCGCAATGGCCAATGTGTTTCAACACGATCCAGATAAACCATGCCGTCGCGCCCGGGGGCTGCAAGATTGCAGGTCTCTCCGACATCATCGGCCAAGGCCTTCATGATGCGCAGGCGTTCTGAGCGAACCCGTTCTGAACTGAGTGTATTCACCGCGACGCGGCGCATGCGGTGGCCGGGGCCATAGCTCCGGCCATCCACGTCTCGTTGCAGGAAGCCTTCGGATTCTGCTGTGCTCAGCAAGCGATGGACCGTAGGTTTTGGAAGGTCCAGCGCATCGCAGAGGGCGGAGGGGGCAACAGGCGTACCTGCCTTTGCCACCTCCTCCAGCAGATAGAGAAGTCGCAGATTGGTGGGAATTTGTCCCTTAGTATCCATTGCGTAATCTTCAGGCATCGTGCGTCCGTTTGTAGGTTATCCCCGACCCAAAAGGGCCAGCGCCAAGCTTGGTACCATGGCGACCAAGATCCAAACTGCAAGTAGCGAGATCAGGTACATGGTAGAATAGCGCAGAAGTCGGAAATAGGGAACGCCTGTCACACCCGATGCCACATAAAGGTTAAGACCATATGGTGGCGTGATGAAGCCAATCGATGCACCCACAAGGAAGATCACCGCGAAGTGAATTGGATCAACGCCGACTGATGCCGCGATAGGAGCCAAGATCGGCGCCATGATGATTGTCACCGGAAGGCTTTCCAAGATCATCCCTGCAACAAACACCATTGCCATCGCTGTGAACAGAACGGGGTAGTAACCGCCCATGCTTGTCACCAGGCTGCCAATGGCTTCCTGTGCACCAAGCAGCGACAGGATTTGCTGCATCACAACCGACACCGCAATCAGAGGTGCCAAGATGCCGCTGATCTGAGCGGAACGCACGATGATCGACGGGATCTCGCGGAACCGGAACCCATCAACAAGCAGCATGGAACCATAGGATTTTTCATCCACGGGAAGGTCGCTTTGAATGCCCATCATTTTCGTCAGCGGGAAGCTGATCAGACCAACAATGATGCCGAAACCAACAGTCACGCCCGCCGCTTCAGTCGGCGAGAACTTACCCGTATAGATGCCCCAAAGCACCAGACCGATGGCAAAGAAACCAAGCCACGCACCAAGCGCTGTCTTGTTAATGCGCGCAATGCTCAGGTTTGTCAGTATCCCCCATTTGTTGACGGTGCACACGATGAAGCACACAAGCATCATGGCCAGAACCATCAATGTGCCTGGGATAATCCCCGCAATGAACAGCTGTCCAACTTCAAGGTTCATCAAGAAGCCGTAAACGATGAAGATAATGGATGGTGGGATGATGATCCCAACTGTCCCGCCCGCAGCAGCTGTCGCCGCTGAGAAACGCTCGTCATAGCCGCCTTTGACCATTTCAGGGTGCAACATCGAACCGATAGTTGCCGTGGTTGCAGAGTTCGATCCAGAGATCGCAGCAAACAGACCACAGGCCCCAAGAGACGCCATCGCCAGACCACCGCGTAGCCAGCCAAGACAGGCATACGCATAGTCGGACAATCGTTTTGCGATCCCGGATTTGTTGATCAGGTCACCGGTCAGGATGAACAAGGGCATCGCCATCAATGCAAAGCCGTCTTTAAAGACGTTCAGCATCTCGGCACCCGTGTTATCGAGCGTCAGGTCCAGCACGAAGCTACAGCCAACAACCCAGTAGAAGATGATCAGAAGAACTGGTGTGCCCATCATAAAGAGGAAGGTCACGGCCAGCGAGATAATTGTAATCCATGTTCCGTCAGACATCTTAGGTTTCCCCCCCGATCACAGCTTGTTCAATCATTGGGCCATCGCCTTTATATTTGGCCATGTCCTGCAGGATATTTTCGATGGCTCGTGTGGCGAGCAGGATGAAGCAAAGCGGCATCGTGAACATAAACCACCAGCGCATGACATCGTCTGTTCCCAGAACAATTGCGAAGTTGTCATACGTGTTAACGGTCGCGCGGGACGTCGTTGTTACGACGATGATACAGAATATCAGCCACAGAACATTGTCGAATGTCAGCCAGAAAAACTGGCCTCTGCGCCCGAGCTTCGTGCGAAACTCTGAAAAGCTTAGGTGTGTGCGCAAACGAATGTTCAGGGCCGCGCCATACCATGCCATAACCATAAACAGTAGGGGCGGAATGGTCGTGGACCACGGCACCTGTGCGTTAAAGCCAAAGCGTTGAATAACACCGATGAAGATAATCGCTGCCATCACAATATAGGAATAAACCACGATGGTTCGTTCTGGTGTGCGTTCAAACAAAATCAATAGAACGGGAATTCCGACCAGGAACATCCGGTGATGACCACCTGTCATCGTTTCCACGAAATCTGCGAACGGGTCCCAAAAAGCTGCCGTCAAGGCAAGTGTCAGGAATAGCGCAATCAGCGGGTGCGTAATTGATGTGGTTGGTCGTCCTAAACGCGCTTCCAAACCTTCAGCCAACCGTTCCCGATAGTAGAACAGAACAGCACCAAGCAGTGTCAGCGGTCCGAAGACAAGCCATGCGGCATCCGACCGGTATGCCTTCACCACTTTGAAATTAATGTCACCACTTAACGTCGCACTGACGATAGTGACCATGTCTGACCAGACTGACATCTGGCGCCCCTCCCTATTTTTGATTCTGATTGTATTAATTATGGCGCATTCATTGCGCTCTTAATCAAAAAAGCCGGCCCCGAATTTCGGAGCCGGCCAAAATCATTTAGCCGTGGATTAAGCTTTCCACCAACGGCGTGGTTCGACGTTCTCAGGCAACGTGTTCGCGTCGATTGTGCGAACTTCGTCGTAGATTTCCTGATACGTGTCTGCGCCACCTTGCCAGCCATTAAGGCGCTCACGCCATTCTTCCCACAATTGTGGTTGGAACTCTGGCGAGCACATTTCTTCGGCTTTCTTGATCTCTGCGTCGGACAAGAATGCGTTACGCACGTTGTTCTGAGCAAAGATTGTACCTGGCAGTTGTGGGTCGGACATACCAACCGTCTTGACCAGGGCCGCTTCGTTGGCCGCTTGAACGTGTGTTTGCGCCCAATATGCGGATTCCATCACTTCGTCTTGCAGTTCGCCGCCAAGGCTATCGAACACTTCAGCAGACATTGCTGTGTGCTCTGTACCGCAGAAGAAGTTCAGGTGAACCGACTGGGACACAACAGGGGACATGTTTGCGTATGCAACCGCAGACGCCCATGTTTCCGCGCCATCAATCAGGCCTTGTTTCAGACCATCAAGCGTTTCTTCCCAAGCAACTGGAACTGGGTTCAAGTTCATCGCCGTCATGGCGATACGACCCAGCTGTGTCCCTGTTACACGGTTTTTCGTACCGAAGAGTTGCTCAACAGATGTGACTGTTGGCTTGTCTTCCCACGACAGACCCAACTGGATGCCGCGCAGTTCAGCGTGGCTGAACAGGAATTTCAGACCATGACGACGCTCATAAGGCTCGCGCAGAAGCGCTTGCGATTTGGGCGAGTACAAGAAGTGGTACTGGTCCGCACGGTTACGGAACATATACGCATAGTCCAGAACGTTGAGGTACGGCGCGCCGCCCGCAGAGTTCTGTGTGGATGCCGCGTAGATGTCTACGATACCCTGTTGCGTCTTCTCAACGCAGGACACCTGGCCACAGATTTGGTTGTTGCCGATGAACTCGACACGGATTTCACCGTCTGTACGGCTTTCAAGATCCCGTGCAAATTCCAAGGCGCCGGCACGTTCAATCAAAAGGTTTTGCGGGTTAAAACCAGCAGCACCAAATTTCAATGTGAACTTAGGTTCTTTCGCGAAACGCTTTTCATAGGTCGATTCTGCCGCTTTGGCGAGATTCGCTGCAGTCATTGCCCCACCGAATGTACCCGCCGCCATAAGCGTCGAACCCATCCCGTAAGTCCCTGCAATCCTAAAGAAATCGCGACGTGAAACGCCCTTAATGCGATCATATACTGCCATGTGATCCTCCCATATTGGCAATTTTTGAGACATTATATCTCAAAAAAGACTAGAATAGTATTTCTAATCTGCATAGTGTTTTTTTAGTATGCGGAGGAAATTTCGATGATGGAAGCGGATTATGTCATTGTTGGGGCAGGAAGTTCCGGCTGTGTCTTGGCGAATCGCTTAAGTGCAAACCCCAAGAATCGCGTAATCCTTCTGGAAGCAGGCGGTCGCGACCTGAATCCATGGATCCACATCCCCGTCGGGTATTTCAAGACGATTCATAACCCATCTGTCGACTGGTGCTACAAAACGGAACCTGATCCCGGTTTGAATGGGCGCTCTATTGAATGGCCGCGCGGAAAAGTTTTGGGCGGGTCGTCTTCTTTGAACGGACTGTTATATGTCCGAGGGCAGCCTCAGGATTATGACCGTTGGGCCCAGATGGGTAACAAAGGCTGGAGCTGGGACGACGTCCTTCCACTCTTTAAGCGATCTGAAAAGAATGAACGTGGCGCGGATGAGTTCCACGGAGATTCCGGTGGTTTGTCGGTTTCAAACATGCGTATTCAACGTCCCATCACAGACGCATGGGTCGCGGCAGCGCAGGCGGCAGGGTACAAGTTTAATCCTGATTATAATGGCGCTGAACAAGAAGGCGTCGGGTTTTTCCAACTCACGGCACGCAATGGGCGTCGCTGCTCATCCGCTGTCGCGTTTTTGAATCCGGCCAAAAAGCGCGAAAACCTGACCATCATCACGCATGCGCAGGTCGAAAAAATTGAAATCGAGAATAAGCGCGCGACAGGTGTGTCCTATCGTGATCGCGCGGGTGATTGGCAAACGGTCAAAGTTGCGAAAGAAGTTATCTTGTCCGGGGGCGCGATCAACTCTCCCCAACTCTTGATGTTGTCCGGCTTGGGAGAGGCAGACCAACTGAAAGAGCATGGGATTGACGTGATTGCAGATATTCCCGGTGTCGGGAAGAACATGCAGGATCACTTACAAGCGCGTCTTGTCTATAAGTGTAACGAGCCAACATTGAATGACGAAGTCTCCAGCCTGTTTGGTCAGGCCAAGATTGGATTGAAGTACCTGATGTTCCGCGCGGGACCAATGACCATGGCTGCAAGTCTTGCAACAGGGTTTATGAAAACGCGCGAGGATGTGGCCACACCGGATGTTCAATTCCACGTACAGCCGCTGTCCGCCGAGAATCCCGGTAAAGGGGCCGATAAGTTTTCGGCCTTTACGATGTCGGTTTGTCAATTGCGCCCTGAATCCAAAGGTGAAATTCGTTTGGCCAGCAAAGATGGGCGCGCCTATCCTAAGATCATTCCGAATTACCTCAGCACGGAAACCGATTGCCGCACAATTGTGGATGGCGTGAACATCGCGCGCAAAATCGCCCGTCATGCGCCGCTGACCTCGAAAATCTCGGAAGAATTCCGCCCGCATGCGGATTTGCCGATGGATGACTACGACGCGACACTGGACTGGGCGCGCAACAACACAGCGTCGATCTATCACCCAACGGGCACCTGTAAGATGGGATCGATCGAAGACAAGACCTCGGTCGTGGATGAGCGCCTGCGTGTGCACGGAATTGCAGGGCTGCGTGTGGCGGATTGTTCGATCATGCCGGAGATCGTGTCGGGCAATACCAACGCCCCGGCCATC
>CALHST010000349.1 GCA_938038825.1 uncultured Paracoccaceae bacterium
ACTGCCTTCTGAGGAACGCAAGGGCCTCACCGGTTCCGCCACCAATTGGCGCCACGTTCTGATCTTTCGCCGCCCCCTTGATGAACAGGTCGCGACAGCACCGCAACCCGTTGAAGTGAAACCGAAATTCCTGTCTAAACCCGCGCCAAAAACGGCTGAAAAACAGCCCGAATTTGTCAGCACTCCGCGCCCCGCAGAACCGACAAAACCGGTGCCTGCTCCGCCAGCCGAGCGCCCGTTGCCACCAGCCCGCGCGCCGCGCCCCGCGTCGATTCCCGAAGCCCCTTCCGCCCGCGAATCCTGGACGCCCGAAGCGCCCAAACCCGCTCCGAACCTTAACCCGTTGGCTGCACCCAAGAAAAACCCTGATATTTCAGACGTCTAGATCCAAAGACAGGGCGTGAATCCGCCCAACCAATTCTGCACCCAACGCCGCGTGAACGGCCCTGTGTCGGGCAATGCGTGACTGACCTTCAAAGGCCGCGCTGCGCAGACGCACATTAAAGTGGCTTTCGCCCCCCTCTTGGAACCCCGCATGCCCCCGATGGCTCTCGCTGTCATCTTCGACAAAAATCTCTGACGGATCAAAGACTTGTCGAAGTTTCTGTTCCATTTCTTCACGTACGGACATTTTTTCGCACCTTTCCTCTTCAATCCCTCGACCAATGGACTAAACTCTGGCGTCCGAGTCGAAAAGGTAATTGCCATGCCAAAGAACGATCCCTTCGGATTTGATATGTCCGTTTCCACGTCAAAGAAGAAGAATCCGCGCGGTCGCCGCGGAATGTCCGGTGCATCCGAGACCTCGGTCAGGATCTGTGATCACGAAGGCTGTGAAGAAGCCGGGAAGTTCCGTGCCCCCAAAGCGCCGGATGTGTTGGATGACTATTACTGGTTCTGCCAACAACACGTGCGGGAATATAATCTGACGTGGAATTTCTTTGACGGCAAAACCGAAGCCGAAATGAATGCGCAACGGTCCAAAGACAAAGTCTGGGAGCGTGACACAAAACCTGCGGGCGATCCGGAAGAGCGGGCCTGGGCGCGCTTGGGCATTGAGGATCCTCATCAAGTGCTTGGCGCGAATGGCACACGCAATCCGGGGCGCAACGGTACGATTGCTGGTCGCAGGTTGCCTGCCACGGAACAACGGGCTGTCGAAATTCTAGAGGCTAAGAACGATTGGTCCAAAAAAGACATCCGCAAAGCCTACAAAAAACTGATCAAAGTTTTGCACCCGGATATGAATGGCGGCGATCGCAGCCAAGAAGAACAGCTGCAAGAAGTTGTTTGGGCATGGGATCAAATCAAAGACAGCCGCAGCTTCAAAGACTAACGTGGTCACCGCGCAACGTGCGGTGCTTGAACCTCTTGGTTAAGACATCTTGGTAAGACACGGACCCCAAAACAGGAGTCCGTGTCACCATGAACAAATGCCTGATTGTCGAAGATGAACCGCTGCTTTTGTATGACTACACGCGCGCGATGACAGAATTGGGGTTCCAGGTCATTCAAGCCAGCACCTTGGAAGACGCCCTGTATTGCTTACGGACGCATCATTTCACCTTGCTGCTCTTGGACCTACAACTGCCCGACGGCACAACGTTTTCGTTGATAGATTATCTTCAGATTCGCGATGCGACCGCGGTTATCATACTGATAACAGGGACAACTTTGTACCCTCGTGGCGAAATTTCGCAAATCTCGCCACGCATTGACTTCGTGCTTAGAAAGCCGGTCAATATTTCTGACCTTTCGGCAATTGCGCTCCGCGCTATGGGTCCGTAGAACCGGCTTGGCTGACCTGCCCAAACGTATCGTTTCGTGATGAGGCGGTGCGCCAAAGGTCAGACCTAACACATGGTTTTATTTGTCAATTCGCAATTTTTTGAACTTGTGCTATGGTTCCCCTGACAATGCTCCCTTGGCCAGAGACAGGAGTACGCATGAAAACTAAAGTTTTAGTAGTCGATGACGATCCGGAAGCCCGCATCATCATGTCAGACTTTTTGTCGCAGCTGAACATTCAGCACACTCTTGTGTCCTCGGCCGCCGAGTGTTTGGCGAAACTTGTGAATGATCCCAATGAATTCAGTATGGTTTTGATGGACATACACATGCCGTCTTTGTCAGGCGTCGACGCAAGCACGTGGATTCAAGGCAGTGACATTGATCCGCCGCGCAATATTCCAATTATCGCAATGACAGCGGATGAATCCTTTCACGACCGGGAAAACCTTGCGCGGATTGGAATGTGTGGCGCCCTCGCAAAACCTGTGTCTTTAGAAACGCTTAGAGCGACCTTATCAAAGCTGACGGTTTATCATTGAGCTATCCAGTAAAAATCTAAATCACCTCAAGAAGCCTACTAATTTGCAAGATTTCAAAGCGCCGCATCCGTGCACGGATTATCTGATCCATATTTCACAATACAAATCCGGCCCTTCCCCTTGCACGCATGTAGATTATGTTGCACGACGTAGCCCGCGCGGGCTCGCGCATTTACGGTAAGGAAAGGCATATAGCCATGGCTGACGGCTCAATCGATATCACTGCGAAACCCACCCAAGAGCTGTCTGTCCGCGACGTTTTCGGCATCGACACGGATATGAAAGTGTATGGATTTGCAGAGCGTACAGATCGTGTGCCCGAGCTCGACTCTACCTATAAGTTTGACCCCGACACCACATTGGCCATTTTGGCGGGCTTCAATCACAACCGCCGTGTGATGATCCAAGGCTATCATGGCACAGGGAAATCTACCCACATTGAACAAGTTGCGTCGCGCCTGAACTGGCCCGCAGTGCGTGTTAACCTCGACAGTCACATCAGCCGGATTGACCTGATCGGGAAAGACGCGATCAAGCTGAAAGACGGCAAACAAGTCACGGATTTCCAAGAAGGTATCCTGCCTTGGGCGCTGCGCAACCCGTGCGCGATTGTGTTTGATGAATACGATGCGGGCCGCGCGGATGTGATGTTCGTGATCCAACGTGTTTTGGAGGTGGACGGCAAGCTGACCCTGCTTGACCAAAACCAAGTGATTGAACCGCACCCCTATTTCCGCCTGTTTGCAACGGCCAACACTGTGGGCTTGGGCGACACAACCGGTCTGTACCACGGCACGCAGCAGATCAACCAAGGTCAGATGGACCGGTGGAGCCTTGTCGCCACGCTGAACTATCTTTCCATCGACGCAGAGGCCGCCATCGTGCTGTCCAAGTCGCCCCATTACAACAACGCCGAGGGCCGCAAGACCATCAAACAGATGGTCACAGTTGCAGACCTGACACGCACGGCGTTTATGAACGGCGATTTGTCCACGGTGATGAGCCCCCGGACCGTTATCGCATGGGCCCAGAACGCAGAAATCTTCCGCAATGTCGGCTACGCGTTCCGCCTGACTTTCCTGAACAAATGTGATGAGTTGGAGCGCCAGACCGTGGCCGAATTCTATCAGCGTTTGTTTGACGAAGAGTTGCCGGAAAGTGCCGCAAGCGTGAGCTTGGGATGACGGGCGCAAATTTCTTTCAAAGAAATTTGTCAAAACTGCTTCACGCGTTTTGGCGCCCTGAAGTGAGGGACGCGCGTTATGTCTAAGCCATCCGACAACCCAGCCGATCCGTTTAAAAAGGCGCTGGCCGAAGCCTCTAAGGTTATGGCCAACGACCCTGAATTGACGGTTACGTATTCTGTCGACCCTTCGGGGTTATCCGGGGATTCCATGCGCTTGCCGCAGGTATCCCGCCGTATGACCCGCGAAGAAGTGCTGCTGGCACGTGGCACGGCTGACGCGTTGGCGTTGAACCGT
>CALHST010000350.1 GCA_938038825.1 uncultured Paracoccaceae bacterium
AAAAGGAGGGATGAGATGCGTCTTAACGAAATCGACTTTAACGACAGCGCTCCAGTGGATGGGTACGGTCCCGGTTTTTTTCGTATTGGCTCTGAAGTGTTTCACGGCCCCGTTCTGACGGGACCTGGCGGTACTCAAAGCTGGGGAGGGTACGAGGATCGTGACACGTTGTTGGCTTTGGCGGGCCACGTGGATGTGTTGTTCCTTGGAACCGGGAGCGAGATTGCACATATCCCTGCAGAGCTGCGCACCGCACTTGATGACCAAAACCTTGGTGTCGAAGTTATGTCGTCACCTGCAGCGGCCCGGACGTATAATGTTTTGTTAAGCGAGGGGCGTCGCATCGCATTGGCCATGTTGCCTGTTGCGTGAGCTGAAGCTCACCCTACGACAAACCTGTAAGGTGAGCTTTTGCTCACGCCTCTTTTAGACATCAAAGCAATCGGGTAGTCAGTGCGCATGTTGATGTCGGTTTCAAATCTTACTGTTGCGCGTGGTGGACTGCCCGTCCTGTCGGGACTGAATTTCGTTGTAAAGGAAGGCCAGGCCTTGGTGCTGCGTGGCCCAAACGGATCTGGCAAAACCACCTTGTTGCGCACATTGGCGGGGCTGCAACCACCCATTGATGGGCTCATAAAAGGTGCAGAAGACATGTTGGCATACGCGGCCCATTCGGACGGGTTGAAGTCGATGCTCAGCGTGGAAGAAAATCTGACATTCTGGGCGCAGGTGTTTGGCCAATCTGACATTGAACCAGCCATCGACGCGTTTGCCTTGCCGGATTTGCGCACGCGTATGGCCGGTACTTTGTCAGCTGGGCAAAAACGGCGTCTTGGGTTGGCGCGGCTGTTGGTTACAGGGCGTCCGATCTGGGCACTTGATGAACCCACAGTTTCGTTGGACGCTGCCTCCGTCGCTTTGTTTGCGCGCGCTGTTCAGACTCATCTTGGCAATGGCGGGGCAGCGATTATCGCCACCCATATTGATCTGGGGCTGACGGATCCTGAAATTCTTGATGTCTCTGGTTTTCAAGCGGACCCAGAGACGTCGTCTTCATCAGACGCGGCGTTCCTATGAGGGCGCTTTTGATCCGAGACCTGAAACTGGCGTTCCGGGCAGGCGGGGGCTTTGGCCTTGGACTCGCGTTCTTTTTGATCGTGGTCACGTTGGTGCCGTTTTCAGTTGGGCCGCAATCAGAACTTCTGTCTCGCATTGCAGTTGGTGTGTTGTGGCTTGGTGCGCTTTTGGCGTGCCTGTTGTCCTTGGACCGTCTTTTGGCGCTTGATTGGGAAGACGGGTCGTTGGATTTGATTGCCACAGCGCCGCTGCCGCTGGAAGGCGTATTAAGTATCAAAGCGTTGGCGCATTGGCTGACGACAGGTCTGCCTTTGGTGATTGCCGCCCCAGCGTTTGGTGTTCTTTTGAATATGCCGTCGGGTGGAGCAAAATGGGTTGTGGTGTCGCTGTTGCTTGGCACGCCTGCGTTGTCTGTGATCGGTGTCTTTGGTGCGGCCTTGACGGTTGGCATCAAACGAGGTGGGCTTTTGTTATCATTGCTGGTGTTGCCGCTTTACGTACCCACATTGATCTTTGGCGCAGAGCTTGCGCGGCGTGGTCTGGATGGCCAGAGCACACAGACATCTTTATTGATGTTGGCAGGCATCACACTTGGGGTCACAGCGTTGATGCCATTTGCATCGGCGATGGTTTTGCGGATGAACTTACGGTGATCGCGATTGAGACCGCCAGACCAAAAGAGTAGGTAACGCACATGAGTTCGCTTTGGGAATATGCAAATCCAGTTAAGTTTCTGCGCCTGTCAGAACGGGTGTTGCCTGTGCTGTGGATTACGGCCGGGATTTGCCTTGTCGTGGGACTAGTTTGGGGTTTTTTCTTTACTCCGGATGACTTTCGACAAGGATCCACTGTCAAGATTATCTATCTGCATGTTCCATCTGCGCTGATGGCCATTAATGCGTGGTTGATGATGCTTGTGGCGTCTTTAATCTGGTTGGTGCGGCGCCATCATGTCAGTGCATTGGCAGCCAAGGCCGCTGCACCAGTTGGGATCACCATGACATTGATTGCGCTGGTCACCGGGGCGATTTGGGGTCAACCTATGTGGGGGACGTGGTGGGCATGGGATCCGCGTTTGACGTCGTTCCTGATCCTGTTCTTATTCTATATCGGCTACGTTGCGCTGTGGTCCGCGATTGAGGATCCCGACACAGCGGCTGATCTTACCTCTGTTCTGTGCATTGTGGGATCTGTTTTTGCGGTTCTGTCACGCTATGCGGTGTTGTTTTGGAACCAAGGTTTGCATCAAGGGGCGTCTTTAAGTTTAGACAAAGAAAAAAACGTAGCGGATGTGTTTTACCAACCTTTGCTGGTCAGCATTGCCGGGTTTGTTCTGCTTTTCTTAGCTTTGGTTCTGTATCGCACAGGAACCGAGATTCGCCTGCGCCGCGCGCAAGCGCTTATTCGCAGGGAGGCGGCTGTTCATGCCTGATTTAGGAAAGTACTCCGACACAGTGTTGTCTGCGTATGCCGCATCCATTCTGTTGCTTGTCGGCATTGTCGTTTTGACGTTGTGGACCGGGCGTCGTGCGCGTGCAGCTTTGCGTGATGTTGAAGCGCGCGGGAAAACCAAGGCATGAAAATCAACCCGCTAATGCTGGCACCTCCGGTTTTCTTTATCGCTTTTGCGGTGTTTGCCGGATTTGGCATGTTCCGGGATGATCCCAATGCGCTGCCTTCGGCCCGCCAAGGGCAGATCGTGCCCGCAATGGATCTGACCGCTTTGCCTGGAAAAACGCCCTTTGACGCTGAGACGTTGAAAGATGGCAAAGTAAAACTTGTGAACTATTGGGCCAGTTGGTGTGCGCCGTGCCGGGCAGAGCATCCGAACTTCACCGCATTGGCTGAGGAGGGCGTTCCGATTTACGGTGTGAACTACAAAGACACGCCGGCCAAAGGTTTGGGTTTTTTGGAAGAATTGGGTGATCCATACACAGCGGTTGCAGCCGACGAGCAAGGGCGTACTGCGTTGGAATGGGGACTTTACGGGGTGCCCGAGACTTACGTGGTCGACGGCGATGGCGTGATTGTCTTGCGCTTTGCCGGCCCCGTTACTCAGCGTGTGCTGGCGGACACCATTCGCCCTGCGATGGAACAAGCTGCAAACAATTGAATTGAGCGGGCTTGCGCCCGCACATGATGATTTAGGGGGCTTTGCCCCCGTCGCCCAAAGGGCAACTCCCCCAAGGTATTTAAGACCAAAAGAAACTAAGAAAAAGCGCTGTCTAGTCTCTTTTGGTTCCAAATACCTTGCGGGGGTTTGGGGGTGCAAAACCCCCAAGCGGGTGGTCCATAAAAAAAGGACGCCAATGACAGCGCCCTTTTAACCGTTGGTTTTTTTGATATGGTTACGCGGCTTTGGCCAGATTACGCAGCACGTAGTGCAGGACGCCGCCGTTTTCGATGTATTCAATTTCAACCGCTGTATCGATCCGGCATTTCAGTGTGATGTCTTTGGTTGAGCCGTCGGCCATGGTGATTGTGCAGGGAACATCCGCCAGAGGCGTCACAGTATCCAGCCCGCGGATCGCAACAGTTTCATCGCCCGTCAACCCCAGGGATTTGCGTGTATCGCCGCCGGTGAATTCGAATGGGATCACGCCCATACCAACGAGGTTAGAGCGGTGGATCCGTTCAAAGCTCTCTGCGATGACCGCTTTCACGCCCAACAGCGCTGTGCCCTTGGCCGCCCAGTCACGAGATGAACCCGCGCCATATTGCTCACCGCCGAAGATGACCAGTGGAGTGCCAGCCTCTTGGTAGGCCATCGATGCATCAAAAATCGAACTTTGTGCGCCATCTGGTCCTTTGGTGTAGCCACCTTCAACACCGTCCAGCATCTCGTTTTTGATGCGAATGTTGGCAAAAGTGCCGCGCATCATGACTTCGTGGTTGCCACGGCGCGATCCGTAAGAGTTGAATTCGCGTGGTGCGACTTGTCGTTCCGTCAGGTATTTCCCGGCAGGTGTGGTGTCTTTGAAGGACCCCGCAGGCGAGATGTGGTCTGTGGTGATCATATCACCCAAGAGGGCCAGAACCTTCGCGCCTTCGATGTTCTCGATGGATTTTGTTTCCATCGTGATCCCTTGGAAATAAGGGGGATTCTGGACATATGTGGACTGTGTGGGCCAGTCGTAGGTCTGGCTGTCTGTGGTTTCGACGCCCTGCCATTTTTCGTCGCCTGTGAAGACTTCCGCATATTTTTCCATGAACGCAGCGCGCGTTACGGTCTGTTCGACCATTTCTGCGACTTCTTGCGTCGTGGGCCAGATGTCTTTCAGATACACGTCCGTACCATCGGCCGTCTGGGCAATTGGATCAGTTGCAAGATTGATGTCCATTGTGCCAGCGATCGCATAGGCCACAACAAGCGGAGGGGACGCGAGGTAGTTCGCGCGCACGTCTGGGCTGATGCGGCCTTCAAAGTTGCGGTTCCCGGACAGAACCGAGGTTGCCACCAGATCGCCATCTGCGATGGCTTTGGACAGCTCTGCTTGGATTGGACCAGAGTTCCCGATGCAGGTCGTGCAACCGTAGCCAACCAAATTGAAGCCCAAAGCGTCCAGATCGGTTTGCAGTTCCGCCGCTTCAAGATAGGCAGACACAACTTGGCTTCCCGGTGCAAGGGATGTTTTCACCCACGGTTTCCGGTTCAGACCCAGTGCTGCCGCTTTGCGCGCGACAAGGCCAGCGCCGATCATCACGTATGGGTTGGACGTGTTCGTACAAGAGGTAATCGAAGCGATGACAACTTTGCCCGACTCCATCGTGTAGTCTTCGCCATCCACGGCCACTTCTTTGCCCATGGGACGTTTGAACGTTTCTTCCATTTCCTTGCGGAACGCGTCTTTTGCACCTGTGAGCGCCACGTAGTCTTGTGGGCGTTTTGGTCCAGAGATCGCGGGAACGATTGTGCCCATGTCGAGTTCCAGCGTATCGGTGTAGATCGGGGCGTAATCCGCGTCGCGCCAGAAGCCGTTTTCCTTGGCATAGGCTTCGACCAAGGCGATGCGATCTTCGTCGCGGCCCGTAGTGCGCAGGTAGCGCAGCGTTTCGCCGTCAATCGGGAAGAAACCACAGGTCGCGCCGTATTCCGGTGCCATGTTGGCGATGGTCGCACGGTCTGCGAGGGGCAGAGTATCCAAGCCTTCGCCGTAGAATTCAACGAACTTGCCTACAACGCCCTTGGCACGCAGCATTTCGACAACTTTCAGAACAAGGTCTGTGCCAGTTGTGCCTTCCATCATCGCGCCTGTTAGCTTGAAACCGATGACTTCTGGGATCAGCATAGAGATCGGTTGCCCCAACATCGCGGCCTCGGCCTCGATCCCGCCAACACCCCAGCCAAGAACAGCGGCCCCGTTCACCATGGTGGTGTGGGAATCTGTGCCAACCAGCGTGTCTGGATACGCGACCATTTCGCCGCTTTGGTCTGTGTCAGTCCAAACGGTTTGCGACAGGTATTCCAGGTTCACTTGGTGACAGATGCCTGTGCCGGGGGGCACAACGCGAAAGTTGTTAAACGCAGATTGGCCCCATTTCAGGAACGTGTAGCGCTCCATATTGCGTTCATATTCGCGATCCACATTCATCTGAAACGCACGCGGGTTACCAAATTCGTCGATCATGACCGAGTGATCGATGACCAGATCAACAGGGTTTAGCGGGTTAATCTTTTCTGGATCACCGCCCAAAGCCACAATCCCATCCCGCATCGCAGCCAAATCAACAACAGCCGGAACACCGGTGAAATCCTGCATCAGAACGCGGGCAGGGCGATACGCAATCTCGCGTGGGTTCTTGCCGCCTTGGGCGCCCCATTCGGCGAACGCTTTGATATCATCCACGCTGACGGTTTTGCCGTCTTCGAAGCGCAGCATGTTTTCCAGAACCACTTTCAACGCGGCTGGCAGCTTGTCGAAATCGCCAAGGCCTGCTGCGGTCGCGGCTGGAATTGAGTAATACGCGACAGTTTGATTGCCGACGGTCAGCGTCTTACGGGTTTTTGAGGTGTCATTTCCGACTGTGATTGGCATAGGAGGGCTCCCTTCGCTACATGGGTCAAGTCTTGCAGGCTCTATGAACCTCGTTTCGTCAAGGATCAACCGTGAATAGGGTCGCGTGACACATAATGTATACCGTTGTGTACAATATGTGAAAAAAGTTACAGATCACTGTGTCTCAAGAAGGCTTGATTGGTTATTTCAGTCGAATGGCCTTAAGTCAGAATCGACCCCAAAAAGGACCCCTGCGCCGATGTCTTCGATGTTGTCTCGTCTTCTTGCCCCTGCGGCCTTTGCGTTTACTCTGTTTGTTGGGGGCGCATATGCTGATAATCCAGTTGTTGTAGAGCTGTTTACCTCTCAGGGATGCTCGTCTTGTCCTCCTGCGGATGAATTGATGCACGAGTTGGCAAATCGTGATGACGTTATCCCATTGGCGTTGCACGTGGACTACTGGGATTACATTGGCTGGAAAGATGAATTTGCGAATCCAGCGCATTCGGACCGTCAACGTCGCTATGCGGTCGTCGCGGGGCGTCGGTCAATTTACACTCCGCAAATGATCGTCAATGGCGAAACAAGCATCGTGGGCGCGCGTGGTATCGAATTGGCGGATGCAATTCAAAAGCATAAAGCACGCGACACAGGGGTCAGCGTCACGATCAAGCGCGCAGATGGAACTTTGTCGATCTCGGCCAAAACCGGGAACGGACCAGATGACATGGTGGTGCATGTTCTGCGGTATCAGCCAAAGCGTGACGTGAAAATTCTGCGGGGCGAGAACGCAGGTCGCCATATTTATTATGCAAACGTGGTCGAAGATTGGCGGGTTCTGACGGAATGGTCTGGCAAGCGGGATCTTGTAACTGACATGCCGGTAACTGGAGACGCGCCTGTCGTGGTGTTGATTCAGGAACAGGGCAATGGTGCCATCTTGGCATCAGCGCGACTTCGTTAAACGTCGTCGGCGCGCCAGCGGCGGTGGACCCAAAACCATTGACCGGGTTCGGCTTCTATCCGTGCCGTTAGGCTGTCGTTTAAGGCCTGCGTCATCGTCTGTGGGTCTGATGCCGGAATGGGCGCTTCCAGAACAGTTTCAAACGTCAGCCCATCTGGCTGGCGGATCCCGTAAAACGGAATAAGAACCGCATTATAGCGCAGGGCAAGTTCCGCGGCAGACATAGCGGTGCGGGCGGGTTGTCCCACGAAATCCAAGATGGGTGCACCAAAAACATGTTGATCAAACAACAACACCAATTGACCGCCATTTTTTAAGTGTCGCACGAAACCAGCTGTGCCCTTGCGGCCTTGTGGAAACACCGGGCCGCCAAACCCTTGCATTGTTTTCACGTAATGGGCGTTGAAATACGGATTGGACATGTCACGATACAGACCGCCCACGGGGTATCCGCGCCCAACCAAAGCCGCCCTCATCGCTTCGTAGTTTCCGTAATGCCCAGTGACCAGAATGACGGGGCACCCGTCTTGCGCGGCCAATTGCAAAGCAGACCAGCCTTCACCAAGGATCGGGTTTTGAGCGAGCCTTTGGGGAAAGTCTTGTGACGAATAGTTTTCGATAAAGGTACGCCCGGCGTTATCCAGGCACGCATCTGCAATGGTGCGATGTTCAGCCCTGCTGCGTTCAGGCCATATTTTTTCCAGATTGTTGATCGCAGCTCGGCGGTAGCCGGACATAGGCCCAACCAATCGCCGCACAACCCAACCCAGAAACGGCACGCGTTGATTGTAGGGCAATGCAAGTGCTGTGCGAATAAACGTCATCAATACTGCATTGATCAGCCAAAGCCGGGCGCGTGTTGCTGCTGTCGATTTTTGATCTGACATAAATTTTGCGCTGTGTATCGTTGGGTTCAGGTGCCTTGCATGCAACGACATACGGCGCGCGGGGTCCATTCACAAGCGCAAGACTGGTGTTGAGTCCGACACCCAGATGATGTGTGGTGGAAGAGTAACCCTATGAAATCACTTTGTTTGAAGGTGACTTTGTTGCGATAGAATACTGCGTTTACGTGTCTTCACTGGGCTCTTCGTTTAACAACATCAACTCACCGCGTGCTTCCATTTCCCGGATTGTTGTTGCAATAGTTGCCATCGCCTCTTCCCCGTCGGTGGCTTTCACGGCGGCCATCTCTGCGATTTCCTCTTTCATACCGTCTGCAAGTCGCGCGGACATGTTCGCAAAAATGAATTCGTTCACGGTCTCAAGACCCGACGCTTTGGCGGACGCGAGCGCGGTAAGCAAGACAGCTTGATCCAAGCCACGCAACAATGCGGGGACATCACGCGGCGCAACACGGGTTGGGATGTTTGCGAACGTAAAGATCGCCTGACGGACCTTTGCTGCAAATTCGCGATCGGTTTCATCCAGACCGGTCAGGACGTCTTCGCGGGTTGCATTGGTTGAATTGTTCAGGATCGCCCCGACGCGTTGGACGGGCCCATCTGAGAACGCTTCCAAAGGCTCTGCATCCAATTGTGCGGCCAAGGACATGCCGATCCTATCAACGGCTTCTGGTGTCACGACAGCTGTCTGGCTGACTGCATATGTGATTTGGCGGGCAAGGGGCCCCGGCAGCAACCCCAACAGTTCTGCGGCGACGCTGACATCCAGCTTTGACAAGACCACCGCACATATTTCTGGGCTTTCTTCTTCAAAAATGGGTTTCAGTTTTTCGGCAGGCATTGATGTGATCCGCTGCCACGGGTTGCCTGAAACACGCACCCCGTTTTCTTTTCGTATGCGAGAATGCGTATGTGGACTGATTTTTCCGTCCAACACCTGCAACGCGCCGGCGATCCCGCCCGGGAAAGACAAACCAACGGCTTCCAATTCACTGGTGAATTCATCAATCGCGGCCTGGACAGTGGCCTTGTCGACCAACCGCATTGAACCCATTTGGTGCGTCAAGATCGCCTGAAGATCTTCGGGCAGTTCCTCAAGCGCAATTTCGGCCCCTTCATTCAACAAATAGCGCACCACAATGGCGGCCTTTGCCCGGCGCGACATTGCCTTGGGGGGCCCTAGATTTATTTTTGCTGGTTCAGGAAAATCCCCCAAATCAGGGAGCGATAATGTTGGAAGTGCGAGATCCATTGCCTGCCTCTTTGTACCTGCAGGTGGGGTCTAACAAGGGCGCGTGAAAAAAGGCTGAATGCGGACAGGACCATTCGTCATTTGATCACAAAAAAAGCCGCGCAGTTGTCATGCGCGGCCTGTGCTGTTTGAAGCGTATTGTTTAATAGTTAAACGTTTCGCCGACATAGATCGCCTTGCGCAATGACGTTCCTGCCCAGCTGTATGCGCCACCCCGTGCTTTAATCTCAGCCAACTGCCCCTTTGCGGCTTCGATGTCGCCAGACACGGCAAGTCCCTGTCCCAAATAAGAACGTGCCAGCAAGTTGTCTGGGTTCTTTTCAAGAGCTGTAGTGTAGAACATCATAGCGGCATCCACATTGCCCAATTTGCGTTCGGTGAACCCCCAATAGGTCAAAACACGGTCGTCTTCCTGATCTGGCATCGCAGACAAAACACCCTGCGCATCGCGATATCGCCCTGCATAAGCCAGTTCGCGTACGGCTTCGTATAAACCTTGTGTGTCCAAAGAGGATTGTTTCGGGCGTACGCACCGTTGCTTTGCGTCATCCCAAACCCGTACACCTTTGCAGTCCTTGGATGTTTTCGTCGGCTTTGGTGCGGTACTTGTGCCGCCGCCAACGGCAAAAGCAAAGGACGGTGTCATGGCCATAAGGGCAATAAGGGCGATACGCATTGGGGCGGCTCCTGTTTTACGTTACTGCATCAGATAGGAAGAAAACGTAGCAGTACCCATAATTATTCAGTAAATTTTTGAACTATCGTCAAATCTGTGCGGGTTGCCGCCCAGGAATTAGCTGGACGTTGCCGGAACACAGGCCTGAGCCTCTGCATCCCAAGTGGTTCCTGAAATGCAGGATTGTACTTGTTTTTGGTGATCACCATGGCTGCACCCCATCGCCAGAACAAGGCTTGGAAGAACAGTTAAAACAGTCGCAATTGAAAGAGTTTTCAA
Source organism: uncultured Paracoccaceae bacterium (assembly GCA_938038825.1). GTDB lineage: Bacteria > Pseudomonadota > Alphaproteobacteria > Rhodobacterales > Rhodobacteraceae > Aliishimia. Next base: position 10,151 of record CALHST010000350.1, read on the forward strand.
AGATTTCATAATCGTGGACTCCGGTTTCTGATGTCACACTTATTACGATAATCTAAGCAATAACTCAAATGTGATGTTAAATTTGGCCCATCAGGGCGGCATCATGCGGATATCTGGTGAGATTTTCGTACCCGTCTTCTGTGATCAGCACCTGATCTTCCAGCTTGATCGAAAAATCTTTGCCGGGCTCAGATATAAGCGCTTCGACACACAAGGTCATGCCAGCCTCTAACGGATAATCGAATGCGCCGGGCACTGCTTTGTCAGGATAGGCAACCAGAGGCCATTCATCGCACAGCCCAACACCATGCATAAAACACCCGTATTTCTGTTGCTGGAATTTGTCCGGCAGTTTGTGACAATTGGCAATGATATCCGGTATCATGACTCCGGGTTTCAGCATGTCCATGTTGGTCTGGATGTGTTCGACACCAAGTTTCATGGCGTCAATCATGTCTTGGCGGGGTTTTTCATCGCCGATCCACCAAGTCCGAGAGATGTCGATGCAAATCCCGTATGAGCCAATAAGATCCGTATCGAAGGCAAGGATCTCATTATTTTGCATCGTGCGCGGGCCACATTCCTGAAACCATGGGTTTGTGCGCGGCCCTGTCGACAGCAAACGGGTTTCGATCCATTCACCACCGCGTTTGATATTCTCGGCGTGTAAAACAGCCCAAATGTCATCTTCGGAAATGCCGCCACCGGGCACATTCGTACGGGCGAAGTCCTCCATGGCGTAACAGGCCTTTTCGCATGCATCTGATGCACAGCGCATTGCGAGGATTTCGTCGGGTCCTTTGATCGCGCGCGACTTCTCGGTGACTTCTTCGCCTTCAACGAT
>CALHST010000351.1 GCA_938038825.1 uncultured Paracoccaceae bacterium
GGTGCGCCCTTTAACGGTGTAAAAAACGAAACCGCAGCCAAGGCGGGCGGACGTGTCGGCTTTACCACCGCCATTCCTGACATTCTTGCTGCGGCGCAATGGGCCCGGAAAAACTCCGGCGCGGAAAAGGTTGGGGTCTTGGGATCGTCTTATTCTGCGGGATTGGTATTGGTTTTGGCCGGCAAAGATCGCGGATTTGCGGATGCCGTCATGTCCTTTTCACCCGGCGAATATTATGGGGCGGCGAACTATGTGGGCAAAGAACTTGGGAACATCAAAGTTCCGGTCTTTCTGACCGCAGCCCGTGGCGAAGCAGGCCAATGGAAACCTTTTGAAACAAAAATCAAAAGTTCAGTTACAGGATTTGTGCCAAAGGGTGGTGGCCGCCATGGGGCATCGGCCCTTGTCAGCAAAGATGGCAAGGAATATTGGGCGGCGCTGACAGGTTTCTTGCAACAGCATTTGCCCGCCAACTAAGATGGGTCTGTGAGACCTCAAAAGGCATGACATGACAACGGTTCCCATCCTTTGGACGTTCCGCCGCTGCCCCTATGCCATGCGGGCACGTCTGGCATTAGTGAGTGCGGAAATCACCGTTGAGTTGCGCGAAATCGTGCTGCGCCACAAGCCTGCACTGTTCCTTGAAACCTCGCCATCAGGGACAGTCCCCGCGTTGCGATTCAAGGATCAGGTGATTGATGAAAGTCTCGACATCATGATCTGGGCGCTGAAGCAGAACGACCCGAGTGGTTTGTTGGACATGCCCGCAGCCGGATGGGATTTGATTGCACACACGGATGGACCGTTCAAAGATGCGTTGGATCACACCAATTACGCCACCCGCTATCCAGAGCTTGACCCAATTAACGAGCGTGAAAAGGCCAGCACCCATCTGCTGGATTTAGAGACCCATTTGAGGGATGGCGACTGGTTGTTTGGCAACACACCAACCCTTGCAGATTTGGCTATTCTACCCTTTGTCCGTCAATTCGCATTTATCGACCGCGCATGGTTTGACGACCAGCCTTGGCCAAATGTGATTGCTTGGTTAGACTGGTTTCTCGACAGCCAAATCTTCGCACACATCATGCCGAAATTTGCACCGTGGGCCGAGGGTGACATGCCGGTGTATTTCGCAGCTTAGTGCGACTGTATCGTTAGTCGTTAAGCCAGAAAGTCCCGCATAATCAGCTCGGCGCGCTCTGGGTTGTCACGGTGAACACCGTGACCGCAGCCTTCAAAAATCTCAAGCCGGGCATTGTCGCCAATAGCCGATGCAATCTCTTCCGAACAGATCGCCGGGGTGACAGGATCCAAAGCGCCGCCCAACACCAATGTTGGGCATGTGATTGCCGCAATGCCTGCGCGCATGTCCATGTATTTCATTTCGTTTTGAAAGAAATGCAACATCACCTCTGGCCGTTCGATGGCGCGGTTTCTGAAATTGGCCCCGGCGGTTTCCGTTGCTTGGGTGTAAAGTGGCAAACACACTTCGGAATAGGATTTGTAAGTTTCCAGCGTGGGCATCGAGAAAAATGCCTCTGCAACCTCGCCCGCCTGAGTACCGCCAAGTTCGCGCGCCATTCTGGCAGTTTCATCAAGGCGGAATTTCGCAGCTGTAGATGACAATATGAGTTTCGAAGGACCATCTGGGTGTCGTGCGCCATAATGCATCGCAACCATACCGCCAAAGGATTGCCCAAACACCACGGGATTTTCGATCCCAAGTTGGGTGCAAAATTCCGCGATATCATCTGCCCATTGATCAAGGGTCCATGTATCGCGTTCCCCTGTGGATCGCCCACATCCCCGGTGATCCAGATAAATCACCTGAAACGCGTCTGAATACCGGTCAAAATGGGGTCGCAGTGTCGAATGATCATAACCCGGTCCACCATGCAAAACGATCAGTGTGTCCCGTTCCACCATCGCGTCACCAATGGGTTCCAGTTTGGGTCCAACAACATCAAAGAATACCTGCGCATCTGCGAGATCAATATGCATTTGGCCAAACTCCATCCTGCCTTATTGATAGGTATGTCGACCCTAGGCCGGGTAAAGAAGAAAGCTCAAGCAATCGGCCATGCCCGGATTCAATTTACGGGAATTGCACATGTTTGGTGATTAATGCGCAGACACTTCAACTGTATCAAGCAGCGACCGACCGCCATCCACTGTCAGAACATCCCCCGTGATGAAGGCAGACGCGTCAGACGCCAGAAACTGCACGACGTCCGTCAATTCGGCGGGGCTGCCTATGCGGCCAAGGGGTGTTCCCTCTTCAATCTGGTCGCGCCAGTCGCGGTTTTCCTTCAACGTGCGCTGCAAAGATGCAGACATGACAGAACCCAATGCCACGGCATTCACCCGGATCCGATGGGGCGCAAGCGCCAGCGCAAGCGAGCGGGTCATCTGATTGATCGAGGCCGCCGCGATAGAATAGCCCATCAGATCCGGTCGTGTGCTGCGCGCGGCAATCGAGCTAAGGTTCACAATCGCGCCCGCCGGACCAGACGCCTTGCCTTCGGACTGTTTCATCATACGCTTGGCAACCGCTTGCGACAGCTTCAGTGCGGTCAACATATTGGTATCCAAGAGTTCTTTGAGGCTATTGTCTTTTGGGTTGAGCGGATCAGACACTTGGAAATTACGGGAGGCATTCACCAAGATGTCTACCTCGTCAAAGGCATCAATTGTGGCAGAGATCAAGTTGGCCACCGTCAGCTTTTGGCGCAAGTCTCCGACGAAATACCGCACATTGCTGTCATCGTCTTCCGCCTTTTCTTTGAAGTTGTCTTCCAGCGCGGCTTCGTCCAAATCCGCGCACATCACATTGGCACCCGCTTGCGCAAATTGATTGGCAACTGCCAAGCCAATTCCGCTGGCAGAGCCTGTGACGATGGCGGTTTTACCGGCGATGGAAAACGACATGGGTGCGATTCCTGTGTTAAAGCTTTGGTCAGATTAGCGAGAGACAGCGCTACTTGCGAGCCTCGAAAATCTTGAACTTGGTGTCACCGGTAAACGTGTCGCCAGTGCGGAAATGCGTACGCAATTCCTGCTCATAGGCAAGATGGCGATTTGCAACCATCCACAAGACGCCTTTTTTGCGCAGCAAGCGCGCGGCAGAGGCAACAAAAGCATGCCCGAGGTCTAGAGCCGTGCTGCGCCCGGAATGAAAAGGCGGGTTCATGATCACGGCATCATAGGTGCCTGCGTCCCCCCATGTCGTCGCGTCCGCCCAATGAAACTGCGCACGCGGGTCGGCGACATTCGTGGCGGCACAATCCAATGCTGCGCCATGAGATTCAACGAGGTCCAATTGCGTGATTTTGGGGCACCGTTCGAGCGTGACAGCAGACAGGTATCCCCAACCGGCGCCCAAATCAGCAACGCGACCCCGTAACGTGTCGGGAAAAGCAGATGCCAAAAGGGCAGATCCCGGATCGACCCCGTCCGCAGAAAAGACCCCCGGCACGACATTCCAACGGCCATCAATCTGCGCGGGTTTCGCGTGCCAATCCGGGAATTTCGCATCCGTCACCCAAAAGAGCTTGCCATGTGCCTTTGAAATTGGTCCCGAAACTTCGACTTGGCGACGCATGTCTTTCAAAAGGGACTCGATGCCATCCGTTTTCTGACCGTCAATAACAACCCGATCCGCAACTGCGCAGGCTTGCGCAATGCGGTCATGGGCTTCGGCCTTGGCGCGAGGCACCCAAACTATGGCGAGATCATATTGGGCCGTCGGCAGCGCACGCACAACGGTCACATCCCGTGTCTGCCAAACACCAGCCTCGGGCATACGATCCTGCACGACGGTGATATCGGCATCACCAAATAGCGACAGATCAAGATCCGCAGGGGCACCAATCAGCACCACTGTGCCGCCCGGCACAAATGCCCCGGCCTCGGCCGCGAGGGTCAAACGAACAGACATAGGTTGTCCCGCCTATTCTTCTTTTTCCATGGTGCATTGCAACGGATGCTGGTGACGCCGCGCGAAATCCATCACTTGCGCCACTTTGGTTTCCGCGATTTCGTGGCTGAACACCCCCACGACGGCCAGCCCTTTTTTGTGAACGGTCAGCATAATCTCAAACGCTTGCGCGTGATTCATGCCAAAGAACCGTTCCAATACATGAACGACAAACTCCATCGGTGTGAAGTCATCGTTCAACAACATGACTTTATACAAAGGGGGACGCTTGGTCTTGGGACGTGTTTCCAGAACGACCGAGGCGTCGCCATCGTCATCCTGTTGTCCGGTGCTGGTCCAAGGCGTCATTGTCATGTCAAAACTGATTCATCTTATGGTGTACGAGGGTCTATATAACCCGTACGCTGATTTAGAAAAGAGGTCATAGAAATATGAGTGTTTCGTTAACAACTGTTGCCTTTGATGCAGACGACACCCTTTGGCACAACGAACGCTTCTTTAAATTGACCCAAGAGCGCTTTGCAGAGCTGCTGTCAGACTTTACCGATACCGCCACTTTAGAAAAACGCCTATTGGATGCGGAACGGCGCAATCTTGGGCATTATGGCTTTGGGATCAAAGGGTTCATGCTGTCCATGATCGAAACCGCGATTGAGGTTACGGACGAAAAAGTGCCCGCCAAAGTGATCTCTCAGCTTCTGGATGCAGGCCAGGAGATGCTGCGCCACCCAATTGAGTTGTTGCCCCATGCGCGTAAAACAGTCGAATCCATTGCCGACACGCATCGTGTTCTTGTGATCACCAAAGGCGATTTGTTGGATCAAGAACGGAAACTGGCGCAATCTGGGTTGGGCGATTTGTTTGACGGAATCGAAATCGTGTCCAACAAAACGCCAGATGTTTATGCCCGCATATTTACGGAACACGGCGACGGCCCCGCCGCGAGCATGATGGTCGGCAATTCCATGCGCTCGGACGTGTTGCCGATTGTGGAAATTGGCGGTTGGGGCGTGTTCGTGCCCCATGGCTTGGAATGGGACATCGAAAAAGCGGATCCGCCCAAAAATGCAGCACGCTATCACAGCATTGCGGACCTAAGCGGTTTGGGTGATTTGGTGGCCCAATTGGGGTGATCAACTGCCACAATCCAGCCACATTTGCCCATCTAGCGGTCTGCATCGTGACACCCCCTATATCTTGATGACACAGCCGCCAAAAAAACGACACGATTTCCGCCCCTTAGGGTTTATCGAAAATCCGATTCATGTTAGCCGGGTATCAGCAGAATAAGGCACGCCACTAAAAAAACAGGCGGCCACGAGGCAAAAAAGGCAGGTACATCGTGAAGGCGGCACGTATATCGTCAGCCCGTTTAGGGCTGTTTCTATTCGCGGCAGTGTGGATGTTTGTATTGGTGCCGATTTCGGCACGTGCAGCACCTTATGCAGCTATGGTCATGGACGCACGGACGGGCGAGGTTCTGCATGCACGCAATGCAGACACACGGTTACATCCGGCCTCTTTAACCAAAATGATGACTCTTTATATCGTGTTCGAAGCGGTGGAACGAGGCGAGATTTCTTTGGACACAAAGGTCAAAATCTCGAAGCATGCAGCAAGTGAGCCGCCCTCAAAGTTGGGGTTGCGCTCGGGATCGTCGATTGCATTGCGCTATCTGATCCGCGCAGCGGCTGTAAAATCCGCCAACGATGCGGCGACCGCGCTGGGTGAAGCGATTTCCGGATCCGAGGCCGCTTTTGCGCGTCGCATGACTCGCACCGCCAAAGAACTTGGCATGACGCGCACAACTTTCAAGAACGCGCACGGTTTGACGGAATCGGGGCACCTGTCGACAGCCCGTGATATGACCTTGTTGGGGCGGCATATTCTGTATGATTACCCACAATATTATAACTTGTTCTCGCGCACCTCTACGAATGCGGGGATCAAGACAGTCAACAACACAAACCGTCGCCTTTTGGGCAGTTACAAAGGCGCGGATGGCATCAAAACAGGTTATACCCGCGCTGCTGGCTTTAACTTGGTAGCCTCTGCGGAACGTGGAAATGAACGTGTGATTGCGACAGTATTTGGTGGCAAATCATCTGTGTCGCGCAATGCACGTGTTGCGGAATTGCTGGATATGGGCTTCCGCCGGGCGCCGTCGCGTGCCCCTGTGCGCAAGCCGCAAACCCCTGCCTACGTGGGCAACGCAACGGGAACCGTTGGCAGTTCAACTGGTGCTATTCGTGGCGCTGGAAAAACAATTCGCGTCAGCGGCGCTGTCCAGCACAGCTTGCGCCCCAAAACGCGACCCCAAGCAACCACTGAAGAGGCCCCCGTGCTGGTGGCTGATGCCGTTGAGACCGTGATTGAACCTGCTGCAGTTGTGGACAGCACCGACATTGTGGCCGCCTTGGCAGAAGCCCAGATTGAAACAGGCACCGTTGACACTCAAAATGCAGTTGCACAAGCTTTGGTGGCCTCGGGTGCGCCTGCAATCCAAGTCAGCGTGCGCCCCGCCGCGCGTCCCAAAACACTTGTGTTAGCCCGCGCGCCCAAACAGATCCCACAGCAAGAAGTGGTGACACGCACTTCGACGTCGGGGGGGCAGCATTGGGGTGTGCATGTCGGTCAATATGCCAGCCGCTACAAAGCTGAAAAAGTGTTGTTGCAAACGGCGTTGACGGAAATGGCGACGTTGGATGGGTCGCTGCGCAAAGTGATCAAGCGCCAACGCGGGTTTGACGCAAACTTCTTGGGGCTAAACCGTGACACGGCGGAACTGGCCTGTCGTCGGTTACAAGCGCGCAATATCGAATGTGAAATGATCGGGCCGGGCTAACCCCCGGCGCGTGAGCTGAAGCTCACCCTACGTATCTGTCCAGTGTTCTGCTAATTTTGGAAACGCTTGGTCTGCCTGTAAGGTGAGCTTTAGCTCACGTTGGTGGCTGTAATTGATGCCAGAAGTTCTGCTGTATAGTCGGACTTTGGCGCATCGAACACCGCATCTGCATCGCCATATTCTACGACGTCCCCCCGCTTCATGACCATGACCTTGTGCGACATCGCCCGCACCACTGCGAGGTCATGACTGATGAACAAATAGGCAAGCCCGTACTTCTTCTGCAGATTCCGCAGCAAATCCACAATCTGCACCTGAACCGTCATATCCAAAGCAGATGTCGGTTCATCCAGAACCACCAGTTTGGGCCGCAGCACCATCGCCCGCGCAATTGCGATTCGCTGGCGCTGCCCGCCTGAAAATTCGTGTGGATAGCGATCCATCGTTTCAGGGTCTAAGCCCACTTCTGTCATCACCTCACGCACCAGATCTCGCGGGTCACGGCCCGGATCAACCTTATGCACGCCCAACCCTTCGGCAATAATCTGCGCACAGGTCATCCGGGGGCTGAGAGACCCAAATGGGTCCTGAAACACGATTTGCATGTCCTTGCGCAAATCACGCAAGTCTTTGGTGCTCCACCCGTTCAGATCCTGCCCCATATAGGCGATCCTCCCGTCCGAGCTGATCAGTTTCATGATCGCCAAAGCCAACGTTGTTTTGCCAGAGCCGGACTCGCCGACGATCCCCAACGTCTCCCCTGCCCGCACAGACAGAGAGGCCTCGTTCACGGCTTTTACATGGGCAACGGTTTTGCGCAGGAAGCCTTGCTTGATCGGGAACCAAATGCGGAGCTTTTCGGTTTCCACCACCACATCTGCAGCCTCTGGAACCGCTGTGGGGCGCCCCGAAGGCTCGGCACTCAACAGTTTTTGGGTATAGGGATGTTTGGGCGCGTCAAAAATTTCGACCGTGGGGCCTTGTTCGACGATCACGCCATGCTCCATGACGCAGACCTTATCGGCAATACGCCGCACGATCCCAAGATCATGCGTGATGAATAACAGCCCCATGTTTTCGGACGCTTTGAGGTCCGCCAGCAAATCCAGGATTTGCGCTTGGATGGTGACGTCCAGCGCCGTGGTCGGTTCATCCGCGATCAGCACGTCTGGTTTATTCGCAAGTGCCATGGCAATCATCACACGTTGACGCTGCCCGCCTGACAATTCGTGAGGATAGGCTCGAAGGCGGCTTTCGGCATCCACGATGCCAACTTTGTCCAGCAGGTCCAAAATCCGCCTACGCGCGTCATCTCCAATGACACCTTGATGCAAGGCAAGGCTTTCGCCCAGCTGCTTTTCAATTGTATGCAACGGGTTCAGCGATGTCATAGGTTCCTGGAAAATGAACGAAATATCATTCCCCCGAACTTTTTGCAGCAGCTTACGGGACGCCCCGATCATTTGCTGCCCATCATAGGTCACAGAGCCGGAAATCTGCGCGCTATCCCCAAGTAACCCAACAGTCGAGAGCGCCGAAACCGATTTGCCCGACCCCGACTCGCCCACAAGCGCGACAGTTTCCCCCCGCGACACGGAAAAGCTGACGCCTTTGACGGCAGCTGTCACGGCACCATCCTGCTGAAACCCAACCTTCAGGTCTTTCACATCCAAAATGGGGGCCGTCATGAGAAAGTCTTTCTGGGGTCGAAGGCATCGCGAATGCCTTCAAAGATAAAGATCAGCAAGCTGAGCATGATCGCGAAAACAAAGAACGCGGTAAAGGCCAGCCAAGGCGCGGTCAGATAGGTTTTCGCCTGCAAGGACAGCTCGCCCAAGGACGGCGCCGAAGACGGCAAGCCGAAGCCAAGGAAATCAAGAACCGCGAGTGAGGAGATGGTGCCTGTGACGATAAACGGCAGCATGGTCAGCGTTGCAACCATGGCGTTGGGCAGCATGTGGCGGAACATGATGGTTAGGTTGCTGACGCCCAATGCCTTGGCCGCACGCACATATTCCAAGTTCCGCGCCCGCA
>CALHST010000352.1 GCA_938038825.1 uncultured Paracoccaceae bacterium
CGAGTGCGGATTAACTCAATGGTGACACCTTGGGGCAAGGTGGCTTGCACCTCTTGCGCAATGCCTTCAACCAATTGCTGCATTTCGATGGCATCACCGGAACCGGTACGATCAACACGCACCGTCACTGCCGGATTGTCCCCAACGAAATACTGACGTTCACGCGTGGGTCCTTCAAGAAGAACAGTGGCCACATCTCCCACAGTCACTGTTGAGCCATCTGCACGGGTCCGCAGCACGATGGCTGCGACTTCGACCGCAGTGCGTCTTTCCGCCCCAGTGCGCACGCGCACATTGGCCCCCTGCACATCGCCAGCCGGGTTTGCATCCACCTCATTGGCAATGGCGGTCGCGATTTCGGCCATTGTAATGTCATTGGCAATCAAATTAACCGACGGGACTTCGATCACCATCCGCGGGGCGGCGACACCGCGAATGGTGGTCCGCGTCACCCCATTCTGAAACAGCCGCACGACCAGCTCATCTGCAAAGTTGGCCACCTGCTCTGGTGGGACTGGCCCTGTGATCACCACATCCGTGACGCGATCCCGCCAAGCGCCGCGTCGTACAATGGGATCGTCAATCCCATCAGGCAGCGTGGTCACGGCATCGACCGCATCTTGCACATCTGCGGCTGCACGCGCCATGTCCCAATCGGGTTCGAATTCAAGCTGAATGCTCGCGCGTCCCTCAAAAGATGTGCTCGCGCTGCTCTCTATGCCCTCAACCGCCAACAGCGCAGGTTCCAACACCTGCACGATGCCCGCATCCACATCTTCCGCGCCTGCCCCATCCCATGTGGCTGAAACGCTAACACTGTCCAAAATCACATCAGGAAAAAACTGCGCCCGCATATTGGGGATCGCAAAGAAGCCCGCCAAAAGCAGAACCAACAGCAACAGATTCGCCGCTGTGCCATGCCGGGTAAAATAGCTGAGTATGCCGCCTGCAGCACTGGGAAGTGGACGTGCCATACCTTATCCCCCCATGCGACTTTCAAGCCGGCTGACCATCTGCGCGGGCAGCTTTTCCCCTGATCCCAGCTGGGCCAAAATGCGTTCTTTGACGGCTGATGGCATCCGTTTGTTGGCCTCGACGAAGGCGATCAACTTGGCCCGGCGATCTGCGTCCAACTCAACCAATGCAGGGGCCACAGGTTTTGCGTCAACATCTTGTTTGCGCAATGGACGCACTGCAATGCCTGCCCCAAGCAAAGGAGTTCGCGCCGTGACAACTTCGCGCCCAGCCAATGTATCACCCCGCACCAAAACGTCGTTCTCTTGACGGCGCAACAGCGTCACATCCAGGCTTTCCAAACGATCTTCATCCCCCAGCACAAGCACAGTGCCAGTGCCATCCAAAGCCGCAGCAGGAAGACGCACCACTTGCTCGATCGCGGGTTCTTCCACAGTCACCGTGACAAAATCCCCGGGCTTGAACCCTGGTGCGGCTTTTAACGTGGCAAAGACCAACCGCCCTGATTGCGCCTCACCGACCGCTGCAGACTCCCGTAAAATGCGACCTCTGGCCACCAGATCCACACCTGCGACGTCCAGCGTTGCCTCAATCGGCAAAAATGACAGCCGCCCGCCATCCCCCAAAAGTCGTGCATATTGCGCAGTTGACAACCGAAACGACACTTCCAAAGCATTCGGATCAATTACTGTCGCCAATTGCTCGTTTACAGACACCAAACGCCCCTGGGTCAACGCCACGTCGCTCAGTGCGCCATCAAAGGGCGATACCACTACTGTGTCGGACACTTTGCGCTCTGCCTCCACCAAAGCAATCTTTGCCCGCGTCAATTGAGTGGCGGCCTGTGCAATCCGCGCTTCCGCCTGCGTCACGGCTTGCCTGCGCGACAAAACTGCCTGCCCTGCCGCCGCAACGGTCAGCTCTGCCGCTTCCACGGCCGCTGCAGTGCCAACCCCGCGGGTTGCAAGATCTTGCTGGCGTTCCAGCGCTTTGACTTGCAAAGCCTCTTGTGAAACCGCTGCAGCCAGATCATCCTTGGCCAAGGCAAGACCCGCTTCGGCGTCGCGCACTTCCGCTTCTGCATCCGCCAAATCCGCCGCCACACGGTCGCGCGCCAGTTCCGCATCAATCGGGTCAATGCGCAACAATACTTCGCCTTCGCGTACCGCGCCACCTTCTACAAAGCTTTGCGACATATGCACGATCCGGCCCGTGCTGGCGGATCTCAGTTCTAGTGTGCGTTGCGCGCGCACTTCGCCAAAAGCCTTAAGCACCGGCACTTCACGGCTCAGCTGCGCAGTCACAACACCCACCGCAAACACGCGTTCGCGCACTGTGGGCTGGCGCGGCTCTTCGCCCAGACGCGCCGTCATCGCGACGTAAACACCGTTTCCGGCATATGCCAAAAGACCCAGCGTCACCGCTGCCAAAAACAAACCCAACAAAGATTGCCGTAAAAACCGCATTCACGAGGCCCCTTCAATGGCGATACTGCCATATCACTAAGATATGCCCGACTGGAAAAAGTCCAACTCACAAGAGCTTTAACGGATAAATCTGATAAATCCGTCGAAAAACGATCACTTTCGACGCTTATGCTCTTCCAAACGCGGAAAAATTTCGACGAAATTGCAAGGACGATGGCGATAATCTAGCTGTTTGACCAAAATTTCGTCCCACGCGTCTTTGCACGCGCCTGTGGACCCCGGCAACGCAAACAAATACGTGCCCCCTGCAACCCCTGCGGTCGCACGGCTTTGCACCGCAGACGTCCCGATTTTGGTCATCGACACCATCGTGAACACAGTACCAAAAGCCGTGATTTCCTTTTCATACACGTCCTTGTGCGCTTCTACCGTGACATCCCGACCCGTCAGGCCTGTGCCACCGGTGGACATCACAACATCGACGTCTTTGTCATTGATCCAGGCCCGCAATTGCCCTGCAATCTTATCGCGATCATCTGTCACCATGGCACGCGCAGCCAATACGTGGCCCGCATCTGTCAATCGCGCGACCAATGTGTCACCAGACCGATCATCATCAGGGCCACGCGTGTCGCTCACACTCAACACGGCAATACGTACCGGGATGAACTCCCGCGTGTCATCAAGTCGACTCATAAACCCTCCAACCGTGCCTTGACCGCAAGCAAATCCGCCCAAGTATCGCGCTTTGCGATTGGGTTGCGCAGCAAATAGGCGGGATGAAACATCGGCATCGCCGGGCGGCCATCCGCTGTGTCCCAAGACCCACGCAATCGCGTGATGCCCCGCTTACCCAACAAAGCCTGACAGGAAATATTGCCCATCACGATCAATACCTCTGGTGCCGCAAGCGCGATATGGCGGCTTAAAAACGGCGCCATCATCGCAATTTCTTCCGGTTTCGGGTCCCTGTTCTGAGGAGGACGCCATGGCAGAACATTGGTGATGTACACAGACTCTGCACGCGACAGCCCAATCGCGCCCAACATGCGATCCAACAACTGCCCCGCACGCCCCACAAAGGGACGCCCTTCCCGGTCTTCATCGCGCCCCGGCGCTTCTCCGACAACCATCACCCGCGCGCCCGGCACACCATCGCTGAACACCAGATTTCGGGCGCCCCTCTGCAACTCACAATGGGGATACATCCCGATCGCGGTGCGCAGCGCATCCAAATCCTGCACCCCAGCCGCCATCGACACAGCTTCGCCAACAACATCCGGCCCTTTTGGCGCAGAAACCGAACTTTCCGCCGCCACATCAGCAACCTTCGGCTTGGCCCGAACGGCGTCCAAAGCAAACCGATCCAACGGCCCATCCAGCATCGCTTCATCCGCACCCAGCTCTACCTGCCAAGCCAATGTCGCCAACGCGCTATGAAACTCACCCGAATCCATGCCTCATACCTACCGCACTCCCGCTCAGAAGAAACGCCCCCTCCTTCTTTTTGCTCTAAATATCCTCCGGGGGTTTGGGGGTGGAAAACCCCCAAGGCGCGCGCGGCCCCGCGCAAATCCATCATACGCGGCGCAGCCGCACCGCAATCCTCCAGCCTGTCTGGACACCCAAGCTACGGATTTCTATAACCCCGCCAACACGTGCGGAGCCCACACATGACCTTCCATCAGACCCATCTTCTTGGCATCGAAGCGCTGCGCCCCGAGGAAATAACAACCCTTCTTGATCTCGCAGACCGGTATGTGGACCTCTCGCGCGGGGAAACCAAGCACACCGATGTGCTTGCGGGCCTCACCCAGATCAACATGTTTTTCGAAAATTCGACCCGCACCCAAGCCTCGTTTGAATTGGCCGGCAAACGGCTTGGCGCAGATGTTATGAACATGGCGATGCAAGCCTCGTCGATCAAAAAGGGCGAAACTCTGATCGACACAGCCCTGACATTGAATGCCATGCAGCCCGATCTGCTGGTTGTGCGCCATCCCAATTCCGGCGCCGTCGATCTTTTGGCCCAAAAAGTGCATTGCGCAGTCCTGAACGCCGGGGATGGTCGCCACGAACACCCGACCCAAGCCTTGCTGGATGCGTTGACCATTCGCCGGGCCAAGGGACGTCTTCACCGTCTGAATATCGCCATCTGTGGTGATATCGCCCATTCCCGCGTGGCGCGTTCGAACTTGATCTTGCTGGGTAAGATGGAAAACCGTGTGCGCTTGATTGGCCCTCCCACCCTGCTACCAGCTGGCATTCAGGAATTCGGGGTCGAGGTGTATGACGACATGACCGAAGGCCTGAAAGACGTCGACGTCGTCATGATGCTGCGGCTTCAAAAGGAACGCATGGATGGCGGCTTTATCCCGTCTGAACGAGAATACTATCACCGCTATGGTCTGGACGAGGCCAAACTCTCGCATGCAAAAGACGATGCCATCGTGATGCATCCCGGCCCCATGAACCGCGGTGTCGAAATTGACGGCACAATCGCAGATGACATCAACCGCTCTGTCATCCAAGATCAGGTGGAAATGGGTGTAGCCGTGCGCATGGCGGCAATGGATCTGCTGGCTCAGAACCTGCGCGCCCGCCGGGCCAACGCCGCATGACCCTGAACGTCGAACCCAATGAACGCGGATTGGTCCGTGTTTTTGCTTTGTCGATGACAGAGGACGAGGCCAAGGCTCTCCAGAACAGCAAAGATCCGAAAATTCTGGGGCGGGACTCCATCGACGCCACTTTTGTCGAAATCTTCCCGGTCTCTGATCTTGAACAGCTTGGGGTTGCCGGATACCTCGCCACAGGGTGCGGGATAGACCCCACTCAGATCGAACCCGACAAAGCCAAACTCAATCAGCTGGACGGCTGGGTCATGATCGTTTTTTCGCGCGCCTTCAATGGCGCGGCAACCACCTTGAAACCTGCACCACAACTCACCTTGATTGGCACCTATGCCGAACCCGGCGTTGATTGGTCTGACAAAACCACTTTGACCAGCGACGCCGCGACGACACCCGCCAAATCCCGCAAGACACCGTCAGACGCGGCCATGTCTGGGCGAATCGCCATGATTGCGTTGCTCGTGATCTTTGCGCTCACCTTTATGCTGGTGTGGATCGCAGCCTAAACGCCCCCCACACAAAACGTGCAAGCACCGCGACACTGGACAAGCGGTCATCCTTGCATCAAACCCAAACAAGACTGAATAAACCGGCTTGCCATGACACTGACCCAACTCACCAATGCCCGCTTGATTGACCCGGAAACTGGCTCTGAATCGCTGGGTGATCTTCATGTCAAAGACGGTGTCATTGCCCCTGCCGGACGTGCTGACACTGTTGTGGACTGTCGCGGCAAATGTCTGGCCCCCGGTATTGTAGATATCGGTGTTAAAGTCTGCGAACCCGGCGAACGCCACAAGGAATCCTATGCCTCGGCCGGACGCGCCGCTGCGGCTGGGGGTGTGACGACCATGGTCACGCGACCCGACACAGACCCCACAATTGATACCGCCGAAATCCTTGAATTCGTGAATCGCCGGGCCCAAGCCGACAGCATCGTGAACGTTTTGCATATGGCCGCCCTGACCAAAGGGCGTCAGGGGCGCGAAATGACGGAAATCGGCTTTCTGCAAGACGCAGGGGCCGTCGCCTTTACCGATTGCGACAGCGTCGTAACCGACACAAAGGTTCTGTCGCGCGCCTTGTCCTATGCCAAATCTTTGGACGCGTTGGTCATCGGGCACATTCAGGAACCCAACTTGTCTACGGGCGCTGTTGCCACCTCGGGCAAATTCGCCTCTTTGCGCGGTTTGCCGGCGGTCACCCCCATGGCCGAACGCATGGGGTTGGATCGCGATGTGGCCATGGTCGAGATGACAGGCGTGCGCTATCACGCAGATCAAATCACCACCGCGCGCGCCTTGCCCGCGTTGGAGCGTGCCAAGCAAAATGGGTTGGACATCACTGCAGGAACATCCATCCACCATCTGACGCTGAACTCGTATGATGTGGCCGACTATAGAACCTTCTTTAAGCTCAAACCCCCTTTGCGCGACGAAGACGACCGGCTGGCCATTGTGGACGCGGTCGCAAGCGGCTTGATCGACATCATTTCGTCCATGCACACTCCGCAAGACGAAGAATCCAAGCGCCTGCCGTTTGAAGAGGCCGCCTCGGGCGCGGTTTCTCTTGAAACCATGCTGCCAGCCGCAATGCGTTTGGTGCATGGCGGCTACATGGATTTACCAACGCTGTGGAAAGCCTTATCCCTGAACCCAGCGAACCGTTTGGGGCTGGATGCGGGGCGTTTATCAGTTGGTGCGCCCGCTGATATGGTCCTGTTCGATCCTGATGCGCCGTTCCAATTGAACCGCTTCGAGCTGCAATCCAAATCCAAGAACACCCCGTTTGATGACGCGCGCCTGCAAGGCAAAGTTCTTGGGACTTGGGTTGCTGGAACATCTGTGTTTGGGGATCTGTGATGCCTGTGATTGACTCCAGTATGACCATTTTGGCCCTTTGGGCGATCATCGGTTATGTGGCCGGGTCCATCCCGTTTGGCATGGTGTTGGCCAAAACCATGAACCTCGGCAATTTGCGCGACATTGGGTCTGGCTCAATTGGGGCCACCAATGTTTTGCGCACCGGGTCCAAGATAGCCGCTGCACTTACCTTGTTACTGGATGCGGCCAAAGGCGCTGTCGTGGTTTTGATCGCGCGTGCTGTCGCTGGCGAAGATGCAGCCCAGATCGCGGGCTTTATGGCAATGGTCGGCCACTGCTATCCTTTATGGTTGAAATTCAACGGCGGGAAAGGCGTTGCAACCTTCCTTGGTTTGGCACTGGCGCTTGCATGGCCCGTGGGCATCGGGTGTTGCCTTGTTTGGCTGGCAGTTGCCGGCATATTGCGCACGTCGTCCTTGTCCTCGATGAGTGCCGCAATCGCTGCGCCCTTTTTGGCTTTGCTCATTGGATTTGGGTCAACCGTCGTGCTTTTCATCGCCTTGGCTGTGCTGATCTTGTGGCGTCATCGCTCAAATATCGCACGGATTCGGGCCGGCACCGAACCCAAGATCGGCCAAAAGAGCTAACCTTCTAAGAAGTTCTTGATGGCTGCGTTTACCCGATCAGGCTGTTCCACTGTTGCGGAATGCCCAGCGCCATCAATCAACAGAAACGTCGCGCCCGGTATCGCATCTGCAATCCGTTTGCCCTTTGCCGGAACCGTAGCGACGTCTTCACGGCCAACCATAACCAAGCTGGGCACTGTTATGCTGCCCAATTGATCGTACACACTGTCGCGTTCGATGACACCTGTTAACGCCCGCAATACACCTTTGGTGACATGCCCTGTGAGCAAATGGTTGCGCCACTGTGCTCGGTCCTCTGCCCTGTTGGGATCCGCCATAAAGGTCTTCCCGAACAGGATCGACATGATCTTCCCCACAACAGGGCGCAGCCCAAACACGCGCACCACCATCGCCAACATCTTGTACTGTCGCTTGCTGGCACTGGGTTCAGAATCCGCGCTGGTGTCCAACAAAACCAAAGATTTCAAAAGCTCTGGGTGCCGCAAAGCCAACCGCATCCCAGCGAATCCCCCCATCGACAAGCCTACGAAATGACATGGCCCAATATCCAAAGCCTTCATCAAAGCCGCGGCATCTTCGGTGATGGTGTCTATATCATAGCCCCCATCCGTCACCTCACTCCCCGCTTGGCCGCGATGATCATAGGCTACACAACGATACTCGTCTTTCAATGCAGCGATCTGCGGTGCGAACAAAGCATGGGACATCAGGAAGCCATGCGAAAACACGATGACCTCCCCTGGCCCGCCTGTATCCACATAAGCCAACGTCACGCCATTTAC
>CALHST010000353.1 GCA_938038825.1 uncultured Paracoccaceae bacterium
GGATGGTTGGCGCCACGAAAGTGCGTTTGCTCCGGCTGATTTGATCGCGGCGTTTAATGATGCCCCATTGGCGGCAGTCATCGTGACAGACATTGAAAGTGATGTGGAAGACCGGGATGCACAGTTGGGTGTGGTGTCCGGTTTGGCAGCAAAAGCCCGTGCACCGGTGATCGCAAGTGGTGTTGTGCGCTCGAGTGATGATGTCGCGCGATTGAAGTATGTGCCGAATATTTCCGGCGCTTTGATCGGTCGTGCCTTGTTTCGACGCAATGTGGAACTCGGCGAGGCTTTGGCAGTGGCCCAGCCGGTCCCGGAACCCGTTGCCGAGTTTCTGTAGAGGCGCTGTTCAAATACGCAGCGGCTCCGCCGCATTTATTTTATTTTGGTGGGGGGGTGCTTGCCCCCTCATACGCCCCTTTGGATTCTACGTAAGATATTGCTTTCATTGTCGTCTCTGAGAAGATGAAGGGGGTTGGTTTCTTGGATGACCATCCGCGATACAGGTGGCGAGCACGCAACCGCGTGGACAACCTGATTTACGATCGCAAAATATCTTGATTCCGGTCACATCTTTCCGGCCATCCGGACGGTTGAAGGGCGTTCGCGGCCGAGCATAATCAAGGATGAGGACAAAGATATGAGTAGCAACATCAGCGAGATTGATCGCACCAACATCATTGCATTCGGAGTTCCCAAAGCGAGTGGGACGGTTCACAGCTTGCCCGCTGATAAACGAATGGCAATTCCGAACACAGCTTAGGCGATCAAGCGGCCGCTTTAAGCTGCACGCAATGACCGATTGCCATTTATCGTTTCCGTTGCGACCAGTCATCCTTATTTAGCCCCAACTTGTTTAGACGCGAAGACAACGTTGTGGGTCGGATGCCCAGCATTGCTGCGGCACCATCCTTACCGGAAACTTTACCTCCAGTCTTCTTGAGCCAGGCAATTGTGTTGGCAATTCGGATCTGTTCAATATCAGCTTCTGTCATCAATGTTGACATGGGGCTTACGGCTGCGGCAGTGCCGTTATGAATTTCCACCTGCAACTTGTCGGATCTTGACACGATCGCCCCGCGTTCAACCACATTTGCCAGTTCCCGAACGTTGCCGGGCCATTGATAGTCTTGCAATTTGCGCATCGCCCCTTCGGTCACGACAGGAACTTTGCGGCCCAGCCTTTTGCACGCCATGCGCAAGAGATGGGCCGTCAGGAAAGGGATGTCTTCGGGTCGTTCTCGCAAGGGGGGGCAGTTTATCGGAAAGACATCCAGATGCAGAACAAGATCTTGACGCAGGCGGCCTGTGCGGACTTCGCGCTCAATGTCACTGCTCGTTGACGCAATGACGCGCAGATCGATCACGCGGGCGCGGTCATCGCCAAGGCGAACGACACTCCGGTTTTGCAGTGCGTCCAGCAAGTGCCCCTGTACTTCGACGGGAATGTCGGCAACTTCGTCGATAAACAACGTGCCCCCATGTGCCAACTCCAGTTTGCCAGGGCGGTCTTTTAAGGCTCCAGAAAAGGCGCCACGCACTTGCCCGAACAATTCACTTTCGATTTTTTCAAGCGTGCTGGCACCGGCTTTGAAATGGATCATTGGGCGGCGCTTGCGTTTGCTGTCGTTGTGAATGGCAGAGGCAAGAAGTGATTTTCCAACGCCATTTTCACCGCGAATGAGAACATTCGTATCTGTCGGGCCCACAAGCTCTATCTGGTTGATGATGTGAAGGATTGCTGCCGAGCGGCCAATGATATCGTGGTGCGCTCTTTCAATGCTGATGGCTTCTTGCAGATAGGCGTTTTCTTCTTCCAGCTGGTCGCGCAGCGCTGCGACCTCTTCCATTGCTTCGCGCAACTTGCGCTCGTTTTCCCAACGCTCAGAAATATCCCGAAAGATGACCACCGCCCCGACTAGCTGGGCGCCATCATAAATCGGCGTTGAGATATATTCGACGCGGATCGGTTTTCCGTCTTTGCGCCAGAATACCTCGTCCTCGATGCGGTTTACCTGTTCATAGCGGAAGGATTGATAGATCGGACATTCATGGGACGGATATTTTTCCCCGTTCAGGTGGTGATGGTGGATCATGGTGTGGATGTCGCGGCCCAGCAGGTCTTCGGTCGTCCAGCCCAGCATTTCCTGCGCCGCGCGGTTTACAAAAGTGGTTTTGCCATCGGCATTCACCCCGTAAATTCCCTCGCCGGCGGCGTTCAGGATCAACTGGTTTTCGCGTTCCAGATCGGCAAAAAACGTCTGGGCACGCTGCCACTCAACCAGGCCACCGCTGTAGATGTTTGCCGCGGCAACTTCAGCCGCATGCTGTTCCAGCTCTTTCAGGTCAAGCACATGGAGCAATAACAAGTCGCGCCCTGCGCGATTGATCGCGCGTGCTGTGATTTCGCAAGGCTGCACCTCTCCCGCCGCCGTCTGCAACGTGACGCGACGTGTCCACCCCGTCCCGCGATGCTGGACCTCGCCAATGAAAACAACAAAGTGATCCATGCCATCCGCCACAAACCGCGAAAACGGCGTGCCAACTATGTCGGCGTCCGCGAACATGGGTCCGGCCGCGGTTGTGGCCGCAAGAATGCGATCTTCGGCCAGATCAATCAGGAGTGTTGGGCCAAAAGCACCGGCCAATTCAGAATCATATGTGAGGCTTGCATCAGTCATCCCCTACAGCAGGCAGACCCCGGTAAATCGGCAATACGAAAAATCGTAATTTACGATATTTCGTGAATAAATTTGCAAATCAGATCATATATCGCCCTGAAATTAATCAATAAATCTAAAATTCGATATTTTTACAAAGCCATTCAATTGGGCCAGAGCCAACGCCATCATGACTCCAAGCAATGATGGAGCACGACTATGTCAACGAAATCTCTTGGTAATCCCTTCTCATCAAAGACTGATCTGCGCCACGGCGCGGATTGCGGGTGTCACACCTGTAAATCCGCCGCACCAGCCGTCGATGACACAATCGATCTGTCAACATCCGAGGGCATGCTGGAGCGCGCCGTCGAAAGTGCGATCGTCCGCTCTGTCTTTGGCCAAAGCGACATTGGTCGGCGTTCCTTTATGGGTATGATGGGCGGTACCACGATGGCTGCGGCCTTGGCCTCGGTCTTTCCGCTCGACGAAGCCAAAGCTGCAATCCTCGATAATCTTGGACCCCCTGAAAAGACGGATCTTAACATCGGCTTTGTGCCAATCACTTGTGCAACACCGATTATCATGGCCGAACCTCTGGGCTTTTACAGCCGTTATGGATTGAACGCGCAGGTTATCAAAACTGCAGGTTGGGCGGTGGCGCGGGACAAGTCGCTGAATGGCGAATATGACGCATCCCATATGCTGACGCCGATGCCGCTTGCGATGACACTAGGGGCTGGATCAGTTGCGGAACCCTACATCATGCCTGCGGTTGAAAACATCAACGGTCAGGCCATCGTGTTGTCAAATGAACACCTCGACAAACGCGATCCAAAGCAGTGGAAAGGCTTCACTTTTGGTGTGCCGTTCGAATATTCCATGCACAACTTCCTGCTGCGCTACTACGTCGCTGAATTTGGTCTCGACCCCGATGTCGATATCCAGATCCGGGTTGTGCCACCGCCAGAGATGGTCGCCAACCTGCGCGCCGGAAACCTTGACGGCTATCTGTCGCCTGATCCCTTCAACCAGCGTGCCGTCTATGAAGGCATCGGCTTTATCCACCTGCTCACCAAAGAAATCTGGGAAGGACATCCGTGCTGTGCCTTTGCTGCGCCGTTGTCTTTCGCGACCGAGTTGCCGAATACCTACGGTGCGCTGTTGAAGTCGATCATTGATGCGACGCAATACGCCTCGGCCGCGGAAAACCGCAAGGAAATATCGTCCGCGATAGCACCCACCAACTATCTTAACCAACCGGTCACTGTGATCGAACAGGTGCTGACCGGGACCTACGCAGATGGGCTGGGTGCCGTTCAGCGCGTGCCTGACCGGATCGATTTCGACCCCTTCCCGTGGCACTCGATGGGAGTTTGGATCCTGACACAGATGAAGCGTTGGGGCTACATCGAAGGCGACGTGGATTACAAAGGCGTCGCGGAACAAGTCTATCTGGCGGCCGACTGTAAGAAGGTGATGGAAGATCTTGGCTACCAAGCCCCCGAGATCACATACAAATCGCACATGATCATGGGCAAGTCGTTTGATCCCGCCTCACCCGAAGCCTACGTCGACAGCTTTGCAATCAAAAAAGGATAGGAGATGCCAATTCTATCCCTCAACATACGGGCTGCACTGCTGTCAGTTGTGATGCTTGTTGTGGGCCTCCTGATTTGGGAGGCCGCGATACCCGGGCAAAAGGCCGTCGCAGAACTGACCGAATACGAAATCCTGACAGGTGCAGGCTCTGCCAAGGCCGGCGTGCCGCCGCCGAGTGCCGTCATCGCCAAAGCGTGGGAGCAGCTGAGCAATCCATTCTACGACGCGGGTCCTAACGACAAGGGCATCGGCATCCAGATCGGGTATTCCATCTACCGCGTTCTGACGGGGTACTTCCTTGCGGCACTGGTTGCGATCCCCTTCGGTTTTCTGATCGGGATGTCCCAAGTTGCCTACAAGGCGTTCAACCCGTTCATTCAGGTGTTGCGTCCGATCTCACCGCTTGCATGGATGCCACTGGCGCTGTTCATCATTGGGGATAGTGAGGCATCAGCAATCTTTGTGATCTTCATTTGCTCGATCTGGCCAATGCTGATCAACACAGCCTTTGGCGTGGCAGGGGTGCGCGAAGATTGGGTCAACGTGGCCCGCACCCATGAACTCGGTCCGATCAAGACCGCCTTTACAGTGATCCTTCCTGCCGCTGCCCCGACCATCGTGACAGGTATGCGTATCTCTATCGGGATCGCGTGGCTGGTGATTGTTGCAGCCGAGATGCTCGTTGGGGGCACTGGAATCGGATACTACGTCTGGAACGAATGGAACAATCTTGATCTGACCTCCGTCGTCTTCTCTATCCTCATGATCGGCGTGGTTGGCATGCTGCTGGACTCGGCTTTCGGGCTACTTCAGCGCCGTGTCACCTACGTCGAATAAAGGAAGAAATATGAAACCCTATCTGAGTATTGAAAAACTGACCCAACGCTTTCCTGATGGCGCTGGCAGTGACCTGACCGTTTTCGAGAACGCCTCGTTCGGGGTTGAAAAGGGCGAATTCGTTGTGATCCTTGGCCATTCTGGCTGCGGTAAATCCACGATCATGAATATTCTCGCGGGTCTCGCCGATCCAACCAGCGGCGTCGTCGTTATGGACGGCAAAGAGGTGAAAGGTCCCAGCCTTGACCGTGGGGTGGTGTTTCAGAACTATTCCTTATTGCCTTGGCTGACGACCCTGAAAAACGTGACCTTTGGCGTCAAGGCGCGATATCCAGACTGGAGCAAGGCTAAGGTCGAAGAACACGCGACAAAATTCTTGGCGATGGTCGGACTTGAGGGGGACGTGATCCACCGTAAACCCAGCCAACTCTCAGGAGGCATGCGCCAGCGCGTGTCCATCGCGCGGGCCTTTGCCAACCATCCCAAGCTGCTATTGCTGGATGAACCCTTTGGCGCGCTTGATGCGCTGACACGAGGGACCATTCAGGACGAGTTGTTGAAGATCTGGGGACAGATGGAGCAAACCGTCTTCATGATCACCCACGATATAGACGAAGCGATCCTGCTGGCCGACCGCATTCTTCTTATGACCAACGGCCCGCAAGCGCGTGTTGCGGAAAGCGTTGAAATAACAATCCCGCGCCCGCGCAAACGGACTGAAATTGTTGAACATCCCAACTACTACGCGATCCGTAACCACCTTGTTCAGTTCCTTGGCAAGCGCTCCAAGGAACTGGCGGGTCAACTCACTAATGACGGTGAAACCAACAGGCCAGAATACGTGCGGATCGACAAGACCGAAGCCCCCGACGACCCGGAAGACAAACAACCCGCCTTGCGAGCGGTGAACAGCTGAGACCGGAGGAGACCAACATGAAAGACCTCGCTATGACTGAACTGATGACGAAAGAAGATGTAACTGCCATGATCCTTTCGGCCAAAAAACAGGCCGGACTGACATGGGAACAAATTGCCGAAAAAATCGACATGTCGCCCGTGTGGACGCATTCAGCGGCCATGGGGATGAACGCGTTTCCCGCCGACAAAGCCAAGCTGATGGTCAGCGTTATGGGGCTGCCTCAAGAGGCCGAAAGTGTGCTGGTCGAAAGCCCCACCAAGATTTGGGAACAGTCCGTGCCAACCGACCCTTGCATCTATCGGTTCTATGAAATCGTTGGCGTTTACGGGCCAACGCTCAAGGCGCTCATTCAGGAAAAATTCGGCGACGGCATCATGTCTGCGATCGACTTCAATATGTCGGTGACCCGCGAAGAAAACCCCAAAGGCGATCGGGTCAAAGTCGAAATGTCGGGGAAATACCTTGGCTACAATAGCTGGTGAATCAACGATGCGACTGCCAGTGCCCCCTTTCAGCTATGATGACGCGGTCAAAAAAGTCCGCATGGCAGAGGATGCGTGGAACACCCGTGACCCTGTAAAGGTGGCACTGGCTTATACCCCTAATACACGCTGGCGAAATCGGTCTGAATTTCTAAACGGTCGTGACGCGGTAAAAGCCTTTTTGACCCGGAAGTGGGCGACGGAAAGCGGCTATCGACTGATCAAAGAAATCTGGGCGTATGCAGACAACCGCATCGCTGTGCGATTTTGTTATGAATACCATGATGCGAACGGTCAGTGGTACCGGGCCCATGGAAACGAAAACTGGGAATTTGACGAGGCTGGTTACATGGCCGTTCGACACGCGTCGATCAATGATGTCCCTATTGCCGACGCTGATCGTCTGTTTCACTGGCCCCAAGGGCCGCGACCCGTTGAACATGCAGGCTTGACTGAGCTTGGCTGTTAGGCCGCAGAACCTTCGTGCTGTACCAAGATGGCCATGCGCTACCCTACGGATTATGCGACAAATTGAATTGGGTGTCCGCCGATAACTCAACCATCGAAAAGGCTGTTTGGCAACATACCAAACGCTTACGCTTGAAACGACACCTGAATCCAAAGCAAAGCTCTACAAAAGGTCAAAATCAGTAGCCTCTCTTGTAATGTTCCCGAAACCCAGCATTCGCCATAAAACAGAAAGCTGAAAAAGTTGGGATCATGGACGAAGCCGTTCGCGCGGTACTTGTGGCTGCTTTATAGAATCCGCAATGGCTTTAAGCGTTCCGGTAATTGGTGCCTCCACGTCCAACGCCCTTGCTAACGTTGCGCCAAAATGTTGACCAAACGTCCGTGGTAGATATTTCGGGCAGAAAGAAAACCTACTTTTCAGATCCGTTGTTGATGGGTATTGGCTGGTCTAAGTCCGACCTGAGTTGTTAGGGTGTTCGGACATTTGGAGGCGGCTTTGGAATCACTGGTCCTGACGTATGAAATGATGGCGGTTTTGGCGCTGTTGGCATTCACTGTGTTTTTGTTCGTCTCTGAGATCGTGCGTATCGATGTGGCGGCGGTTCTTGTTATGGTGCTGCTGGGGGGGCTGAGTTACCTGCCGGGATTGAACAATCTGGCAGATGTGTCGAACTTGTTTACCGGCTTTTCGTCGAATGCTGTGATGTCCATTGTGGCCGTGATGATCATTGGGGCTGGATTGGACAAAACCGGGTTGATGTCCAAAGTGGCCGCTTTGATATTGAAACGGGGCGGAACAACCGAAACTCGCATCATTCCGATTGTGTCTGGTGTTGTGGGTGTCATCAGCTCTTTCATGCAAAATGTTGGGGCTGCGGCGCTGTTTCTGCCCGTGATCAGCCGGATTTCTGCAAGAACTGATATCCCGATGAGCCGTCTTTTGATGCCTATGGGCTTTTGCGCCATTTTGGGGGGTACCATTACGATGGTGGGGTCGTCCCCGTTGATTTTGCTGAATGATTTGATTTTGGCGTCCAATTCCAGCCTGCCAGATGATCAGCAGATGGAGACATTTGGTTTGTTCTCTGTGACGCCCATCGGATTGATGTTGGTGACCACCGGTGTGCTGTATTTCGTGTTGTTTGGTCGGTGGGTGCTGCCTGCACAGCGCGAGCGGGGCGAGGACGCGGGATCAGCGCGATCGATGCAATCTTATATTGAAAGCACCTATGGGCTGCGCGCCGACATGTTTGAGGTGCGCGTGCCAGAAGGGTCCATTTTGATCGGTCAGACCCTGGCAGATTTGATGGTCGCGCATCACATGTATATCTTGGGAACCTCGTATCGGGGTCACAAGGTGATTGCCCCTATGGCCAACACCACCATTGAAGCGCCGGCGCGGTTGGCCGTGCTGGGCTTGCGGCGGGTTGTGAAAGAAGAATTTGCGGAACCCTATGGGCTAGAGATCCTGCCGCAGCTGGATGTGTTTGCAGATGATTTTGCCGCGACACAATCCGGTGTGGCCGAGGTGGTTATTCCGCCCGGCTCGTCGGTCATCGGACAAACACCAATCGATTTGCGGTTACGCCAAACTCATGGTTTGTCCTTGTTGGCCATCCATCGAGGCGAAGACACGTTAAGCCATGTGGAAACCGAAACCCACGTCGCGACCCATATTGGGCAAGTGCCATTGCAGGCCGGGGATACGGCTGTTGTGCATGTGCAGTGGGAACATCTGACACGGATAAAGTCGGATCGCGACTTTGTGGTTGTCACGTCTGATTTCCCGCAGGAAGAACTGCGCCCCCACAAAGTTGGCTGGGCTGTTGCCTTTTTTGCGATGGCACTGATGTTGATCCTGTTTTCAGATGTGCGCCTGTCCTTGTGCCTGCTGGCCGGGGCCGTTGGTATGATCCTAAGCCGGGTTCTGTCCATTGATGAGGCTTATGAAGCCGTCAGTTGGAGCACCGTGTTCCTGTTGGCGTCGCTTATTCCGTTAGGGCAAGCGGTGCAGAATACGGGAACAGCGTCCTGGATCGCCGGGCAGATTTTGACCTTGTTGGATGGCTGGCCGCTATGGGCCTTGCAAGTGGGTTTGGCCGTGCTGGCCACAGCTTTCACGCTGGTTATGTCGAATGTTGGTGCGACAGTTCTGTTGGTGCCGTTGGCGGTGTCGATTGCCGTGGCTGCCGGGGGTGACCCGGCCGTGTTTGCGTTGACAGTTGCGATTTCGACATCGAACTCATTCCTGATCCCGACGCACCAAGTGAATGCGTTGATCATGGGGCCGGGGGGGTACAGGGTCATCGATTTCGTCAAGTCCGGCGGTATTATGACGATCTTGTTCTTGATCGTCTCAATGACGGGCATGACACTGTTTTTCTAGGAAAAGAGCGCAGTTTTCAGTATTCCCAATCTGCGCTGGCGCAACCCATCGGGCTGAGTGGTCGCGTTTTTTGTCCTTTGCCAGCCCTTTATTTTAGGGTGGCAAAGGTCTGTGTCTTGGGAAGTCTCGCCGCTAAAGACGGGGTTATGTCATGACGCTTGTAGGGCTGTGACAATAGGCGCGAAATCGGACGCTTTTAGGGACGCACCGCCAACAAGGGCCCCGTCGACATTGTCTGCTTCAAAAATCGTGGCGGCGTTGCTTGCCTTGACAGATCCGCCGTAGAGCAACCGCATGTTGGACCCGTCGTCGCCAAAGCGCGCAACCAGTTTTTCACGCAGGAAATCATGCACTTCAACGATCTGTTCTTGCGTGGGGACTTTTCCGGTACCAATGGCCCAGATGGGTTCATAAGCAATCACAGTGTTGGTTGCTGTGGCGTCATCGGGGCAGGAACCCGCCAGCTGGGTGCCCAAGACGTCCAACGTTTTGCCTGTGGTCCGTTCCTCTTCGCTCTCACCGATACAGATGATGGCTGTGAGTCCCGCTGAATGCGCGGCTCTGGCTTTGCCACGAATATCGCTGTCGTCTTCATGATGGCCTTCGCGTCGTTCAGAATGGCCAACAATGGCAAAAGATGCACCGGCATCTGCGATCATGCTTGCGGACAGGTCACCCGTATGCGCGCCTTCGAGATTGGAATGGCAATCCTGCGCGCCGATCTGAATCCCGTTTGCCATGTCGCTTGCGCGAAACAAAAGTGGGGCGGGCGGACAGATCAAGACGTCTGTATTCGCATCTGGCGAGATTGCGTCAGACAACGCTGTCAGCTCGCTAAGGCTGGCGGCCAGACCATTCATTTTCCAGTTCCCGGCGGCGAGTTTGCGGCGCATAGTTTTTCCTTCTGTTAGCGGTCATTTGGGTGCTACCATTTGACACCGCTCAGAGCAATGAGGCCCATAATGATACCAAGAATCGATGCCGCCGCCTTGGCACAAGGTGATCCTGCCGCGTTGGATGCGATGCGTATCGCGGCCACGGATGTTGGTTTCGCAAGTGTATACAACACAGCGTTAAGCGCCGAAGACATTCAGCAATCAATTGACATGTATCGGGCGTTTTTCACCCTGCCAGATGCGGAAAAGGCGGCAGTTGACATGACCAAAACCGGGGCCAATCGGGGCTGGGGGGCGCCCGCGACAGAGCAAGTTGATCCAGATGCAAATCCGGATTTCAAACAGTATTTCGACTGTGGCTTGACCTTGCCCGACGGGCACCCACTGACCGAGATGTCGGTTTATGCGCCCAACCAGTGGCCTTCTCGTCCAATCGGGTTTTCGGACGTAATTTCAAGCTATTACGAAGCGTCTTTAAGTGTCGCCATGGATGTGTTGCGTGGTGTGTCGCAAGCTTTGGGACGACCGAAAGACAGCTTTGATGCGGCGTTTGAAACGCCAATGGCGTTGCTGCGTGGGAACTTCTACCCGACGCGCCCTGACTGGGCAGGAGACAAAGATTTCGGCATTGCGACCCACACAGATTATGGCTGCCTGACATTGCTGGCCACTGATGGTGCGCCGGGGTTGGAGGTGCGCAAACGTGGCGGCGGTTGGATCCCTGTGCAAGCACCCGTTGGGGAATTTGTGATCAACTTTGGGGAGATGCTGCAATTCTGGACTGCGGGCGAGGTTGTGGCGACGCCGCATCGGGTGCAGGGCGGCAAGTCCGAGCGGATCTCGATTCCTTTGTTCTTTAACCCGAGCCATGACACAAATGTGGCCCCTCCGGGTGCAGATCAGGTGATTTCAGCAGGGGATCATTTGTCTCGCCGCTTTGAGGAAACCTATGTGCATTTGCAAACGGTCTGATCTGAGATAGAGGCGGCGATTTTGGATCGCCCCAGAAATGTGGGTGCCATGCTGATCATTTATTCTGTCCCTGTTGCACTTTACAGTGTGAAGCTGCGCATCTTGTTGCGCCACAAAGGCATTGCCTTCGAGGAATTGCCGCCCCCTGGTGGATATGGATCAGCCGAGTACCGCGCACTTGTCCCGTCGGGCAACATTCCCGCAATGATACATGATGGGTTCATGTTGGCAGATTCCGAGGCAATTGCAGAATATCTGAACGAAGCGTTCCCCAAAGTTCCGATGCTGCCTGACGCCTTGAAAGACCGGGCCAAAGCGCGCGAATTCAGCCGGTGTCATGATACCCGGCTTGAACCGGCAGTGCGTGCGATGTATCCGCAAGTCGCAAATGAGACGCGCAATGCACAAGCGGTGACAGATGGCGGCGCGGCGATTTCCAAGCATTTAAGTGCGGTGGATTTGTTACTTGCGACCAGCCCTTTGGACCCGTCGCAACTGTGGATTTGTGATTGCGGTTTTGCAGTGACCTTCGCGTGGATCAAAGCGTTTGAAACGGCATTGGGTCTGCCAGTTATTTGGCCGGATCGCGTTCGCGAGTATGATGCGCGGTTACAAAGCTTTGCGGTGGTCGCCGAAGAACTTGCGGCCTATCGCCCGGCCATGAACGCTTACCTTGAAAAGGCCAATCCGCCGCAAATCTAAATCAGCCCTGGCTTGTATGATCTTGTGCGATCATGAGCGCGTTGTTGTCTGGATCATAGAAGGTGGCCAGACTGGCCATGCCTTCTATCACTTCGGTTGGGCCGTCAAACCGCACACCAGCACCTTCAAGGGCCGCGCGCGCGACATCAATGTCGGGCACCCCAAAGACGGGGATCGCGTTGCCGGGTTTGGGCTCGCCTTGTTCCCCAAGACCCAAAGTCACGCCGTCTGTTTTGGTTTGCAACTCGCTCCAACCCGCCTCGTCGATGTGAAACAACAGGGTGAACCCAAGTTTTTCAACATACCAATCTGCGCTGGCGTGTCTGTCTGTGACGGATAATGCGAAAGTGATGCGGTTGTCGATGTTAACAAGGGCCATGGGGTCTTTCCTCAATGCAATAAGTATAGTAACTATACTTTATGGACATTAATTTGCTTGTCAACCTTACCAACCGGGCGTGGGCGTTGCCGATCCTCGCCAAGATGCACCAAGGCGTGCCGGGGCGACAGGCGGCGTTGCTGGCCGCGACCGGGGCAGGGCGGACAAGCTTTGGGCAAAGTCTGACCCATGTCATGGCGTTGGGGTTGTTGGAGCGTAATCCGGGGCATGGCCATCCCTTGCGCCCAGAATATCGCCTGACCCCCAAAGGTGTGCACATGGCGGAATTGGCGGCGCGCGTAATGGCGGTGCTGCCCGATCCAGAAGATGGTGTGTTGTTGCGTAAAAGCTGGACGCTGCCTGTATTGGCGGTGACCAAGCAACCGCGCCG
>CALHST010000354.1 GCA_938038825.1 uncultured Paracoccaceae bacterium
CGGCTTGAACAGTTATTCGCGTCTGGAAGATCACTACCACATCGAACATGCGGGACGCTTTTCAGGCCAAGGCACATGGGTTTACCGCCAGCTCAAAGGCGATGCGGGGGAGGTATTTCCCGACTTTGAGTCGCTGGATCAGAAATGGGATACCGCTGCCGAATATATCTCGGTCTATCCGAATGTGTTGTTAGGGGTGCATCGCGACCACACTTTTGCAATTATTCTGGAACCGCAAAGCACGGAAAAAACGGTCGAGCATGTACACCTTTACTATGCAGCGCCCAACACATCCGCTGCACTGCGCGAAAAGAATACGCAGCAATGGAAGCTGGTGTTTGAAGAAGATATCTTTGTTGTCGAAGGAATGCAGCGCGGACGTCATGCGCCTTTGTTTGACGGTGGGCGGTTTTCGCCTGCGATGGACAGTCCGACGCATCTGTTTCACGACTGGGTGGCGGCCAAAATGCAGGCATCCTCAGCGCATCGCAACGCAGCAGAATGACCCTTCACACGTTGGATGCGCGGCTTCTGGCCGCGCATGAAAGCAACGATGCAACTCAGTTGGTTACGCTTTATTGCGAAGCCGCTGAGGCGACGCAGGACGCCACAGCACAGCGTTTTTATCTGACCCACGCCTATGTTTTCGCGCTCGAGACCGGCGCGCCCGAAGCCAAGGCGTTGAAATCCCAGTTGGTGGCGTTGGGATCTGAGCCTGATGAAGACGTTTAAAGCTTGGGTGGCCGCGCATTGGGCCAATCTGTGGCCGTGTGCCACGCTTGGGCAATTTGCAGCAGACGTCCATCCCCACCGCGCGGGCCGATAAGCTGCACCCCCATAGGCAAGCCATTTTTGCCAAACCCGATGGGAATATTCACCACGGGCAACCCAATCAGGCTTGCTGGAATCACAACTTCCATCCAGCGATGATAGGTGTCCATGGTGTGGCCCGCGATCTCGGTCGGATATTCCTGTGACGTCTCAAAGGGCCAGACCTGGGTGGATGGCAGCGCCAGAACATCGTAGGTGTCAAACAGGGCGGCGGCCTTGGAAAACCATGTGCTGCGTAATTGGCTTAGCTCGTGCACGTCATGCGCCGACAAGTTCAGCCCATTTTCAATTTCCCATTGTGCCGTTTGCTTCAACCGCTCGCGGGTTGTCATGTTTTCGAACAACGCAGACAGACCGCAAGCAATCGCAAAGTTGCGCAGCCCCTGCCACGAGGCCCAAATCGCTTCGCGCGACATGGGCGGCTGCAGCGCATCAACATGCAGGCCCAAATCGCCCAATTGGCCCAAGGCTTTGTCGCACAGATCAAGAATGCCGTCTTCAAATGGGTAAGCCCCGCCCCAATCACCCAGCCAGCCAATCTTGCGTCCCGTGATATCTGCGTCGATCTCGGGCAAGGTCATCGGGATCGACAGGGAAAACGGCTGGCGCGGGTCCGCTCCAGCCATTGTGTCCAACAACGCTGCAAGATCCCGAGGGCACCGCGCCATAGGGCCATTGGTGGCAAGGTGCTGCAAGAACGTATCTGTCTTGGGTTCTGTCGGGACCACGCCAACCGTTGGGCGCATCCCATAGACATTGGCCCAGGCCGCTGGGTTGCGCAGGCTGCCCATCATGTCGCTGCCATCCGCGATTGTGACCATGCCTGTGGCCAATGCCACTGCTGCGCCACCAGACGACCCGCCACAGGTGCGGGTGGTATCATAGGGGTTCAACGTGGCACCAAAAACCGGGTTGAACGTGTTGCTTCCAAGCCCGAATTCCGGTGTGTTGGTCTTGCCAATTACAATGGCGCCTGCATCGCGCATCCTTTGAATGTGCAGATCATCGCTGGGCGCAATTTGCCCTTCAAACAACGGAGATCCCATAGATGTCGGGAAACCCTTTGCGTGCGCAAGGTCTTTTACGGCCACAGGGATGCCATGCAGCCAGCCTTTGCGCGGCTGTGCATCAGCAGCGCGGGCCTGTTCCATCAATGTGTCCCGGTCTTGCAAGGACACAATCGCATTGACGGTGGGATTGATGTGGGCCACGCGCGCCAAAGTCGCGTCCATGACGGCCTCGGCCGTCACGTCGCCGCGCGTCATGGCGTCTGACAGCGCCAATGCTGACGTCGGAATATTCTCCAAAACGACCTCCCAACCGTTTTCTGTCCCGGCCGTTGCCCCACGTTTCTGCGGGACGGTGGGCGGGGCGATGTGCTTGCACGAGCGCCGTTCCCGCCCGCTAACTCCCTTGGAAAACAGCCGAAACTTCGGCCCGAATGATCCGCGCAATCAACGCGCAATCATCCAGCGAAAAGGTCAATGGGACGCGCATATCCAAGACACCCGCCAAAACCCGATCTGTTTTTTCCATCTTTTCAGACGCCGCATAGCGCCAACTGTCATATCGCGACGTAAACGCGACAGGCTCGGCCGCGCCAAACCACTTGAGTTCAACGCCGCGCGTGCCACACCGCTGTACGACCTCCTGCACAGCCGCTTCTGTCCAATCGAGCAGCAGAACCTGAAAGGACGAGCCCACAATGCTCTCGGCCTCGGGGCGTTCGACAATGGTCAAGCCGGGCGTGTCGCGCACGCCCTCCTCAAGCACCCGATACCGCGCGTTCCACCGTTCAACTTGCGTGTCCAACGCGCGCAGTTGCGGGCGCAATATCGCAGCCCTTAAATTGTCCATACGCCCGGAAATATTCGGGGTCACATATTTGACCCGCTCAAATACCTCTGGTCCCGGTGCCGCCAAATGGCGCTCGTAAAGCATGTAAGAGCCCGAAAGAATAATGGCACGCGCCGCGATCTCGGCGTCATCGGTGACAAACAAGCCGCCCTCACCCGAATTGACGTGTTTATAGGTTTGCGCGGAATAACAGCCAACAGCCCCATGACGACCAGAGGGCACCTCGTTCCAAGCCCCCCCCATCGTATGCGCGCAATCTTCGATCACCGTGACGCCCGCCGCGTCGCACATCGCCATCAATGCGTCCATGTCACACAGGTGTCCGCGCATGTGGCTAAGCAATAAAACCTGAGACTGATCCAGTTTGGCCGCCAGATCCTCTAGATCAATGGTCAGCGCTTCTGTGACGCCGACAAATACCGGTTCTGCTGCGACCGCTGCGATGGCTCCGGGAACGGGGGCCAAGGTAAAGGCGTTCGTCAGCACTTTGTCGCCGGGCTTGACCCCAACGGCGCGCAGTGCTGTGGCCATCGCATACCCGCCAGATGCCACGGCCAAGCAGTATTTGGCCCCAACAAGTTGGGCAAATTCCTGTTCCAGACACGCAGTTTCACTCAGCTCATCCGGACCGGTGTTATACCGATGCAAACGGCCGTGGTTTAGAACTTCCAGCGCGGCTGAAATGCCCTCGTCCGGGATGGGTTCTTGTTGCGTGAAACTGCCGGTAAATCGCTCTGTCATGCGGTCTTTGTCGTCCTGACACGATGCCGCGTCAAGCCATGCGATTGGCGATTCCCGATGAACGGCCTTCAAACGGCTGCGTTTTGGGACTTTAACGGGCAGGACCCATCAGTCTTTCAACTATTTGGGGAAGATCTGCATAATCTTGCAACAGCGCCTCGGGCTGTAGGTCAGCCATATCCTCGCCGGACGGGCCAAAGGTCACGAGGATCGACGGCACACCGGCGGCTTTGGCGGTGTTGCGATCTGTGTCGCTATCGCCAACCAAACATGTGTCTGTTTTCGTGCCGCCTGCTCGGCGCGCTGCTTCGAACAAGGGGGCTGGATCAGGCTTACGAACGGGCAAAGTATCCGCACCAACCAAACAGTCAAAAGCATCTCGTACACCCAGTCGGGTCATCAAGGTTTCTGCCAGCCCTTCGGGTTTGTTTGTGCAGATCCCTACCCCATAACCCAACACCTTTAGGGCATGCACAGCGTCCATGGCACCCGGATACATCCGCGTATGGGTATCAATATCCTTGTCATAAGCGCCTAGTAGAACAGAGTAATAGGCCCGTATCACCGGTTCCGGGTCAGGCTCTCCCACCCGTTCCAATCCAACGCTTAACATGCGCCGCCCGCCCCGAAGCGCGATGCCTGCATCTGTGGCCGGGTCCAGAAGATCCCCATGACCCATTTTGCGAAAACAATGATTGGCTGCGGCGATGAGATCCCCGCTGGTATCGGCCAATGTTCCGTCCAAATCGAAAATCACCGTCTTCATGTCAGCCCCTTTATCAGCAAGACTTCGCTTTTTATCAGCAAGACTTCGCTTTGTTTCATTGCAAGGCGCAATCTTGTTTGATCAGTCACTGACTTGCACAGTGCGTGTCTTCGTCTAAAAGAGCAGAAATTAAAAGCCCCAGAGAGGCCTCGATGCAGACAGCACTCATTATTCTAGCGGCCGGCAAAGGCACGCGCATGAACTCTGATCTGCCAAAGGTGCTGCATCCAATTGCGGGTGTGCCCATGTTGACCCACGTGTTGGCGACGGGTGCTGCGTTGGAACCTGCGCGCATGGTTGTGATCACTGGACACGGGGCTGATGCCGTTGAGGCCGCAGCGCACGGTGTGAACGAAGCGATCCAGACAGCGCGTCAGGAAGAACAGCTTGGGACAGGTCATGCGGTGGCGCAAGCGCGCAGTGCGCTTGAAGGCTTTGATGGGCTGGCGCTGGTTTTGTTCGGCGACACGCCGTTTATCAAAGAAGACACCCTGACCGCAATGATCGACGCGGCCAAAACCAGCGATGTGGTTGTGTTGGGGTTCGAACCCAAAGACCCCGGACGCTATGGCCGTTTGCTTGTCGCAGATGGCGCATTGGAGGCCATCGTTGAATTCAAAGATGCATCAGAAGAACAACGCCGCATAACGCTTTGTAATGGTGGGCTTTTAGCGTGCAAAACAGATGT
>CALHST010000355.1 GCA_938038825.1 uncultured Paracoccaceae bacterium
CCGGTCCGGGGTAATACGCGGCGGCATGTCTTTGGCGGCAATGCGCTGAAGTTCGATTTTTACAACTTTGAACCGACGCGGTACACGTCCAATAGGTCCATCAGCCATGAAACCGCCCAGAATACGGCTGGTATCCCCCAAATCAC
Source organism: uncultured Paracoccaceae bacterium (assembly GCA_938038825.1). Classification (GTDB taxonomy): domain Bacteria; phylum Pseudomonadota; class Alphaproteobacteria; order Rhodobacterales; family Rhodobacteraceae; genus Aliishimia. The sequence goes on from CALHST010000355.1 coordinate 147, forward strand.
TGCGCACAGGCATTAAGATCATGCGCGCTGACATGGATGGCCGCCCAAAACTTGTTTCGGCTTCCAACGTCACAACTGCAGTTGCTGGTGTCTCAAAAACTTCCTCCAACATTTCGCCGAATTTCTGGCGCGCATCCGTGTTCAGGAACGATGAAATGGGCATGCCGCGAACTTCCATGCCCATAAGGTCACCCAAATGGGATCCTGCAACACGCATACGGGCAAGACCGGGTGCAATCCGTTCCAGAACAAAGCAATATTCCAATGCGCCCTTCAGGCCGCGGGGATCAATCTCGGATCGTAACGGCATAGGGCGGTTCCCGCGCAGCGCATTCCAATAGCCTTCGATTTGGGCCAAAGGAGCAAATTTTGCACGCGCTTTGCGCTCTGTCATATCCACCACCGACGCATCGTCACCACGTGTATTTTTGCTTTTGAACCAGTCCATTGCTCACTCACCCATTTAGGTTGTGAACCTTTGGCGTGTTGCCCACCCGCGTGCCAGAGGTCCATGATCATCGTTACGAAAACATTAATATCAGGGTCACGCCGCAATTCTGCCTAAATCTGAACGAAGGGTTAACGCCAAACGCGAAGTCTAACCACAAATTTCCAGCAAATCAGGAGATTTGCGCAAGTTTCATTCAAATTCTATTAAAAGCGGGGTCTTGCAGCGCTTCCAGCTTTGGGTCATTCCTCTCAAGACCAAGGAGACGTCTATGATCCATTCGATGACCGGTTACGCATCCAGACAAGGCGAAGCAGCGGGATATCGCTGGTCGTGGGAGCTTCGAAGCGTAAATGGCAAAGGACTCGATCTTCGTATGCGGGTTCCAGATTGGATCGAAGGGTTAGAAGCCGGATTGCGGCCTTTGATTTCAAAATCCGCAATGCGCGGCAATGTCTCGTTGAGTTTGCGTGTCAGCCGGGAAGAGACCCAAGGTCAGCTACAGCTGAACGAACCTGTGATGAATGCCATTTTGAATGCGATGGCGGAAACTGAAGCACGGGCCATGGATCAAGGTGTGTCTCTGGCCCCATCAACTGCCGCAGAAATCGTTGCAATGCGGGGCGTATTGGAACAGGCGTCCGATACGGACGATACGTCGGCATTGAAAACCGCGCTTTTAAATGACGTGAAACCGTTGATTGCCGCGTTCATAGATATGCGGGCCCAAGAAGGCGCGGCCTTAGAAGCTGTATTGCGCCGTCAATTGGACGAAATTTCAGACCTGACCGATGCGTCTTCGGGCCTTTTGGTCACGCGACAGTCCGACATGGCCGAAACGCTCAGACGCAATCTCGCAAAAGTCATGGACGGGGTTGCAGATGTCGATGATGCGCGCGTGGCGCAAGAGCTTGCCCTGTTGACCGTAAAATCCGACGTGACTGAAGAAATCGACCGTTTGAAAGCCCATAGTGATGCGGCCGTTGCTTTGCTTGGGGATGGGGGGCCGGTCGGACGCAAGCTTGATTTTCTGTGCCAGGAATTTAACCGGGAAGCCAATACACTGTGTTCCAAAGCGCAAATGCCTGCGCTGACAGAAAAGGGACTTGCGTTAAAGGTGGTCATCGACCAGATGCGCGAGCAAATCCAAAATGTGGAGTAAGCCATGAGCGCACGACGTGGCCTTTTGATTATTCTCAGCTCACCATCTGGGGCGGGCAAATCGACTTTGGCCGGTCGGCTGCGCGCTTGGGATCCTGACATTACGTTTTCCGTATCAGCCACAACACGGGAAGCCCGCCCCGGTGAGGAAAACGGCACCCACTATCATTTTGTAAGCGAAGCAGAATTCCGTCAGTCCGTTTCTGATAGCGGCATGTTGGAACACGCGCATGTTTTTGGGAACTTTTACGGATCTCCACAAAAGCCTGTTCAAAAGGCCATTGATGCAGGTCGTGATGTTCTGTTTGATATTGATTGGCAAGGCGCGCAACAGATCGCCAATTCTGTGTTGGCACCGCACGTTCTGTCCATTTTCATTCTACCCCCGTCGATCACTGAATTGCACCGCCGTTTGGTGACTCGCGCTCAAGACAGCGCAGAGGTGGTTGCCAAACGCATGGCCAAAAGCTGGGACGAAATCAGCCACTGGGATGCCTATGACCATGTTCTGATTAATGATGATCTCGATGAAACCGAAGCGCAATTGCGCACAATCATCGAAGCCACGCGCTTGCGTCGGATCCAGCAACCCGACCTCATCAATCATGTGCGCCGACTGCAATCAGAATTCGAGGATTTGTCATGACACTGTATGCTTTAGGCGACAAAAGCCCCGTTTGCGCACAGGATACCTGGGTTGCCCCGGACGCAAATGTCATCGGGGATGTGGTTCTTGAAGACGGTGCATCGGTTTGGTTCTGTGCCACGTTGCGCGGTGACAATGAACAAATCCTGGTTGGTGCGGGATCAAATGTCCAGGAAAACTGTGTGTTTCACTCTGATATGGGCTTTCCACTGACCATTGGTCGCAATTGCACGATTGGTCACAAAGTCATGCTTCATGGCTGCACGATCGGTGACAATTCCCTGATCGGCATGGGCGCTACAATTCTAAATGGCGCACAGATTGGCAAAAACTGCCTGATCGGTGCGGGGTCTTTGATAACCGAAGGTAAAGTCATCCCAGATGGTTCGCTGGTCATGGGCGTGCCGGGAAAAGTAGTGCGCCAATTGGATGATGCTGCAATCCAAAGTCTGGAACTTTCAGCACGCCATTACCAAGACAACATGCGTCGTTTTCGCAACGATTTGAAAGCATTGTCATGAAGAACAACCGAACATCCTTAGTTCGCCCTGACACGCTGCCTGACAGCGCATCGTATCCTGTGGTCACCCCTTTGCAGCCCGCTGTCGTCTACGGGTCCGACACACCGGATATGCTAGACGCGCAATACGAAGGCGGATTGTCTGGTTATACCTATAGCCGCGAAGGACACCCCAACGGGGATGTCGTGGCGGCCCGCATTGATCGCATGGAAGGTGCAACGCATCTGGGTGTCGTCACCAGCTCCGGTATGGCGGCAGTCAGCGCTGTCCTTATTGGGCTGATGACATCAGGCGACCACGTATTGGGTGGAAACCAGCTTTATGGGCGGTCCTTGCGATTGATGGCCGAAGACTTGCCGCGTCTTGGGATCGAAACCAGCTTAGCGGACCCAACGGATGCTGTCGCGTTTGCGGCAGCGATTCAGCCCAACACAAAGCTGATTTTGCTTGAGGCTGTGTCAAACCCCACACTGCGGGTGGCCGACCTGAAAGGCATTGCCAAGCTGGCTAAAGAAAAAGGTATTCTTCTTGCCATCGACAACACGTTCACGACACCACATGCGTTGAAGCCCTATGACTTGGGTGCGGATATTATCATCCACTCAGTGACCAAATTGCTTGCCGGGCATTCCGATGTGATGCTGGGTTATGTGTCCGCAAAAGATCCAGCGCTGCTGGACCGGATACGGATCTTCACTGTGACAACTGGCATGGTGGGCAGTCCCTTTGATTGCTGGCTGGCCGAGCGTGGGATGCTAAGCTTTGATTTGCGCTATGCGCGTACGCAAGAGACCGCCGCGAAACTTGCGGATCATTTGGCGCAATTGTCCGGCGTCATTCGAGTTTTATATCCCGGTCGGGAAGATCACCCAGAACATGCGCGCGCCATGCAGCTGCTAGGCGGGCAGGGCTGTAACATGGTGTCATTCGAGATCGCCCCAACGCGTGCGGCTGCAAACGCGTTGGCCCGTGCCGCCGAGGGGATTCAATTCGCGCCCACTTTGGGTGATATCGGCACGACGCTGTCACACCCCGCGTCGTCGTCGCATAGGGCACTGACACCTGAGCGGCGCGCCGCTTTGGGAATTTCAGAAGGCTTCTTTCGGGTATCGGTCGGCTTGGAAGATCCAGATGCCCTGTGTGAAGTCTTTTCGCGGGCCGTCGCGGCGTCGACCGAGGTTTAAAAGGTGTTCGCGGCACAGCTTATCAATGCGTTGCCGCACCCCTGTTTGTTGGTTGATCGCACCGACCGGATATATGCTGCGAATACGGATGCTGTCACACTGTTCGGTCAGGGTCTTGTCGGGCGAAGTTACGTCACGATGCTGCGATATCCCGCTTTGCTCGATGCAATTGAAGCCTGCATAAAAACAACCGAAAATCAAACCGCGCAATACCTCAGCAACGATGGGGTTCAGGATACCACGTATAAGGTCAGCTGCCGTGTCATCCATGACTCAGGCGCACAGCGGGCAGGTGCCATTCTTGTTATCTTTGACGACATCACGCATTTGGAACATGCTGGTCAGATGCGGCGTGATTTCGTAGCCAATGTAAGCCATGAACTGCGCACACCTTTGACGGCCCTCATGGGGTTCATTGAAACGCTGCGTGGCCCGGCAAAAGACGATGCCAAAGCCCGAGAACGCTTTCTTTCGATTATGGAAGACGAAGCCAGCCGCATGAACCGTTTGGTCGGTGATTTGCTATCGTTAAGCCGTGTCGAAGGTGAAGAGCGTGTCAAACCAACGGAAAACGTGCAACTGACGGACATCTTAGCGTCGACCTTGCACACGTTGCGCCCTGTCGCAGATGACGCCAACGTGACTTTGGAACCTCAATTCGGGAATGTCCCGGTGACGATGGTCGCGGATCCAGATCAATTGCGCCAAGTGTTCACCAATTTGGTGGAAAACGCGATCAAATACGGGGGATCGGGCGGGCGTGTCACTGTGCGGTTATCCTATGTTCCCCGAGACCCGGCCTTAAGAGGGCCCAGCGCCCATATTCAAGTGATTGACTACGGGTCGGGGATTGATCCCCTGCATGTGCCGCGCCTAACCGAAAGATTCTATCGCGCGGACAATCACAGAAGCCGTGAACTTGGTGGTACTGGGCTGGGACTCGCCATTGTAAAGCATATCGTCAACCGCCATCGCGGCCGCCTTCGCGTGGAAAGTGAATTGGGCCAAGGGTCTGTTTTTACAGTCATCTTGCCGTGTCTGATGCGCCCAGACGAGATTTCCCCCTAAGATATTCTGCGTTGTCATAAAGCTGTTACACAAGTGTCACAAAAGCATTGTGCGCGCTGTCTAACTTGGCGCCAGGGTCCCCATGGGGGGGATCGTCCAAATAGATCGAACAGGAGACATTATGTCCTTTGTCAAAACCACAGCGTCTATCCTTGCTATCACGGCTTTATCTGCAACAGCGGCTGCAGCACGTGACCAAATCAACGTTGCTGGATCGTCCACAGTTCTGCCTTACGCCTCTATCGTGGCAGAAGCCTTTGGCGAAAACACAGATTTCCCAACACCGGTTGTTGAATCCGGTGGATCCTCTGCAGGTCTTAAGCGCTTTTGTGAAGGCGTTGGTGCCAATACGATCGACATTGCAAATTCCTCGCGTCAAATCAAAGACTCTGAAGTTGCAGCCTGCGCCGAAGCCGGCGTGACTGACATTATCGAAGTGCGCATCGGATATGATGGCATTGTGTTTGCTTCAGATCTAAAAGGCGAAGCCTTTGAGTTTACCCCAACTGATTGGTTCTTGGCTTTGTCTGACCAAATTCTTGTCGACGGCGAACTGGTTGCAAACCCCAACCAAACTTGGGCAGACGTCAACAGCGCGTTCCCGGCTCAAGACTTGGCAGCGTTTGTTCCCGGGACCAAGCACGGCACACGTGAAGTGTTTGAAGACAAAGTCATCTTGGCAGGTTGTGAAGCTACAGGCGCCTATGATGCCATCAAAGAAGCCAATGGCGGAGACAAAAAGGCAGCGGAAAAGGCCTGTATCGCGTTGCGTGCAGATGGTGTGTCGGTCGACATTGATGGTGACTACACAGAAACACTGGCATCGATCGAAGCGAACAAAGACGGGATCGGCGTCTTTGGGCTGGCATTCTATGAAAACAACACAGACAAGCTGCAAGTCGCAACAATGTCAGGGGTTGTGCCATCCACCGAGACGATTGCAACCGGTGACTATCCAGTTTCGCGCCCATTGTTCTTCTACATGAAGAAAGCCCATATTGGCGTGATCCCGGGTTTGAAGCTTTATGCTGAATTCTTCATCTC
>CALHST010000356.1 GCA_938038825.1 uncultured Paracoccaceae bacterium
GTTTACGCGGTTTTTTCTTCGACAGATGCAGCCAAAGCTTCGGCGCGGGCAGCCAATTCCGCTAGCGTATCGGTCACGCTTTCAGGAACAACGGGAACTTCAACGCGCTCTGGCTCTTTGTCCGCCATGGACCGCAACCGCGCAATTTCAGCGTCCCGCTCTGCCAATTCCGCTTTTACGGCGGCCACATCATCTTCAACAGATGCCGTTTTATCCGCCAGCATCAGACCCGCCATTAACAACATCCGCGCTTCAGGCATCCGCCCTACCTGGTCACTCAAAACTTGGGCTTCATCGTCCAACATCTTGGCCGCGGCATGCAGATACTGCTCTTCTCCTTCTTGGCAGGCCACATCAAAACTGCGTCCCCCGATCGAGATTGAAACTTCAGGCATCTTGCGCAGCCCCTTCTTCGGATGTGCCAGTCAAAATCGGTGTCAACGCTGACAGGATCGCGCTGGCTTCAGCAATTTCAGCCGCCCGCGACGCCCGCAGCGCTTCCAATTCCGCCATCATAGATTTGTTAATCAAATGCGGCTCGCCCACGCCTGCTTCATTGGCTTCCCGCAAGGCTGCATTCGCGTCGCGCAATTGGGTTGTAATTTGGCGCAGCCGTTGCTGTTCCAAATCCAGTGAATCGACCTTGGCACGCATGTCTTGCAGCTGTGCGGCCATGCCCTCAAGCTCTTTTGCTTGTTTGTCTTTCAGCGTTTTTAGGCGTTCTTCCAGTTGGGCTGTCACGGTCCGCTCTTCTTCCAGCGCCGCGGTCAAAGCCTCGGTTGTGCCCACGTCATGCGCGCTTAAGGCATCAACGCCTGCGCCCACCCGGTCCATGGCTGCGATAATACGCGCCTGTAAATCTTCAATACTGTTCATATCTGCCCTGAGTGTCCCCCTGCCTGAACAACGGCAACCGAATCGCTATTCGCGCCGCTTTGCCCGAGTTTATCCAATACGCGTGGAAATTGCGCCCCTTGTCTTTCAAGGACTTGGCCGGCGCAGTTCATGTGCCAGCGCCAGCATTGCCTTGACGCGGCTCTAATGGGTGCTATTCACCCGACAAATATTAACAAAACAGCAAAAAAGGATGCCGCCCGTGAGCGCTAAAGTGGACATCGAAACCCTTCGCCGAGACCACCCTGAGCATTGGGACAAAGCCACCGCGATCCGGGCCCTGGCCTTGGACGGTGTGGCAGCTGCCAATTCAGGACATTCGGGCATGCCCATTGGCATGGCTGATGTGGCCACGGTGTTGTTCCAGAACCATCTGAAATTCGACGCCGCCAACCCTGAATGGCCGGATCGCGACCGCTTCATCCTGTCTGCGGGTCACGGTTCCATGTTGGTTTATGCACTTTTGTATCTGACTGGCTCGCCACATATCACATTGGACGAAGTAAAAAACTTCCGCCAATGGGGTGCGAAAACTGCGGGTCACCCGGAAAACTTCCTCTCCCCCGGCATTGAAACCACCACAGGTCCATTGGGGCAAGGCATCTCAAACGCAGTGGGCTTTGCCATGGCCGAAGAAATCCTGCGAGGTCGATTTGGCAAGAAAGCTGTCGATCACTACACTTATGTGATTGCTGGAGATGGCTGTCTGATGGAAGGCGTCAGCCACGAAGCCATCGGCATTGCCGGGCGTCATCAGCTGTCCAAGCTGATAGTACTATGGGACAACAACAACATCACCATCGACGGTACGGTCGAGCTGTCTGATCGCACCGACCAACCAGCACGTTTCCGCGCAGCAGGCTGGGATGTGTTCGAAATTGATGGCCACGATCCCGTCGCGATCGACGCGGCCCTGACCAAAGCGCGCAAATCCGATAAGCCTTCTATGATTGCTTGCAAAACGCACATCGCTTTGGGTCATGCCGCTCAAGACACATCCAAAGGCCACGGCGCATTGACCAATGCGGACCAAAACGCAGATGCCAAAGCGCTCTGGGGTTGGAGCGGCGGCGCATTTGAAGTGCCTGTGAACATCAAAGCCGCATGGGAATCCATCGGATCACGCGGCGCTGCGGATCGCGCAGAATGGGAAACGCGCTTTGCCAGCCTGTCCGCGTCCAAGCAAGCCGATTTCAACCGCGCTTTGGCGGGCGATGCTCCAAAACGTTTGGCCTCGGTCATTCGTGGCTTCAAGAAGATGATCTCGGAAGAACAACCCAAACTCGCGACCCGCGCGTCGTCTGAAAAAGCATTGCAAGTGATCAACCCAGTGATGCCAGAAACTGTCGGAGGGTCTGCGGACTTGACGGGTTCCAACAACACCAAGACGGACGATCTTGGCATGTTCGATATCGACAACCGCAAGGGTCGCTATGTTTACTGGGGCATCCGCGAACATGGCATGGCGGCTGCAATGAACGGCATGGCGCTGCACGGAGGTATCCGCCCTTACGGCGGCACGTTTATGTGCTTTACCGACTATGCGCGTCCCGCGATGCGCCTCGCAGCCCTGATGAAGATCCCAACGGTTTTTGTGATGACACACGATTCCATTGGTCTGGGCGAAGACGGCCCCACCCACCAACCCGTGGAACATCTCGCCATTTCACGCGCCACACCAAATACCCTGGTGTTCCGCCCAGCGGACAGCGTGGAAACCGCCGAATCCTGGGAAATCGCGCTGACCGAAAAGTCCACGCCATCGGTGCTGTCCCTCACCCGTCAGGGCCTGCCCACGGTACGCACCGAGCATAAGGCCAAAAACCTGACCGCCCAAGGCGCCTATGTACTGGCGGATGCAGAGGGCAAACGTCAGGTCATTCTGATCGCAACCGGTTCAGAAGTGGAAATCGCGATGAAAGCCCGCGATATCCTGCAAGCCAAAGGGATCGGCACGCGTGTGGTCTCCATGCCCTGCATGGAACTCTTCGCCCAGCAAGACGCCGCCTATCGCAAGCGGGTACTGCCCGGCGGCGCTGTGCGCGTCGGTGTCGAGGCCGCGATGCGCCAAGGCTGGGATCGTTGGCTTTTGGGCGAACGCGGCCGTGAAGCCAAAGCAGACTTCGTCGGAATGGACAGTTTCGGTGCCTCTGCGCCAGCGGGCACATTGTACGAAAAATTTGGCATCACAGCTGAAAACGTCGCCGCCAAGGCCGAAGCGCTGCTGTAACGCACCGCCAATCGCTGAAACCAACAAACGCCCTTTGGACAACCAGAGGGCGTTTTTTCTTGTCCGCATCTATCCTATGGTCGGTACACTTCGTCTAGATTTCCGAATAAGCAGCCGTTGAAAGGCGTGTCATGGACCCAATTCTATTTCTGAGCTTCCTTGCCGCCACGTTCGTAATCGTGGCGACCCCTGGCCCCGCAGTCGCGCTTGCATCCTCGCAGGCCGTGCGTTTCGGGCCACGCGCCGCCATGACCACTGTCGCCGGAGACGCCCTGGGATCTGCCGTTCACATCATCATCGCTGTCGCCAGCCTGCAAACACTGATCGGCTTGTCCGAGCTGATCCTTCCATGGCTGCAAATCGTGGGCGGGGTATTTATCCTGTGGATGGCGTGGCGCAGCATTCGCCGCGTTGGCGCACATATTGAACAAGCGACCGTCACGCGCGCAACCTTCTTTGCGGGGTTCTTTTCCTGTGTGACCAACCCGAAAGCCATCGTGTTCTTTGTTGCCCTGTTTCCCGGCTTTATCTCACAAGATCATAGTGTTCTGGTGCAATCTTTAATCTATGGCGTTGTCTTCATCACACTCGATGCAGCCTGCATTACCGGTTACGCGCTGCTGGCTCGTCAGGCCTATACCCGCGCCAACCCGCAACGCATCCCGGTTGAATGGATCAGTGGTCTGGGTCTTTTCGGCGTCGGCGTCGGCCTGATATTCAAAGGCTGGCGCGCGCTGCCCGCGAACAGTTAACCCATGGCTATCGTCCGCTATTTGACCCACCCACAAGTGCGGATCGACCCGTCTGTTCCCATCCCGCAATGGGGGCTGAACAAACTCGGTAAAGCACGCGTCGCACATCTCATCGCGTCGAATGCGCTGCACGGCACCCGGCGTATCCTGTCGAGTGATGAGGTCAAAGCAATTGAGACCGCCGAGCCCATCGCCGACGCGCTTGGGCTCCCCTTAGAAATCTTGCCAAACAGCTTTGAAAACGACCGCTCTGCCACAGGCTTCCTGCCCCCGGAGGAATTCGAAGCCGCCGCCGATGCCTTCTTTGCCTACCCCGACACATCTATCCGAGGCTGGGAAACTGCGCGCGCCGCGCAGACCCGGATCATCCATGCGGTCACAACAGCGCTAAACGCATCCACCAAAGATACCTTGATCGTCGGCCATGGCGGCGTCGGCACCTTGCTGTGGTGCGCTTTGCAAGGCGTGCCCATCTCGCGTGACTATGACCAAGGCACGGCGGGCGGCAACATCTTCGTCTTCCCATCCAACATGAGAAAACCGCTGTCAGGCTGGACGCCCATGGAAACGTTCCCAACTAAAATCGCTAGACACGGCCCTCTTCCATAAAGAAAGGGCCAACGGCTGCTGAGAGCCCATTTAACTTCGCGATCTGAACAACTGACCGGACCTAGCCCAACAAGGCAGCATTCAATTGAGACGGCTACTCTTCGATATGAATTGTTAATTCAAACGTGGAGGTCAAAGGCGATGCGATTAGCACTGAACCCCCATTCTCAAGAAACGGGACCGTCCAGCCCAAAGTGTCTGAAGTTGGTGCGTAGTCTGTTCTCGAAACCGAAAAACTTCCCGAGGCCGTAGTGATCGTTACAGCGGAGGTCCGGCTGAATTCAAAGACTTTCGTCAACGGTCCTGAGTATTCACTCACGCCGTGTTTTTCGAACTCACCCCGACGCTCGGAAGCGACAGAACAAAGGTCAATTATTTCAAGCCCTTCGTACTGCACGTCAGTTCGGTCAGCCAAGATCATTGCTACATCGTAGTTGCATTTTCCTCGTACAATGCAATGCTCCGAAGTACGAAGCTCAATCGGGAAATAGCTTAAGAAACTGACTATCAAGTTGCCTTCGGTTTTATCAAAAAGGATCTTGCCGGTTGAGCATAGATCCTGAGCAGATGCGGCTTCCGCAAACACAACAAGGGATATCGACGCGAGAGCTTTCGCCAAAGCGGGTCTTTGGTTTTATTCATTTCGCGCCTACCTTTTCCCGCATTGGTTGCTTCAACTCAGGTGTACCCAATGGCTCTATCAAACGTCCAGTTCCACTTCGCGTTAGGTGGTCGGCTTTGTCCGCATTAGCGACATTGACGCCCAAAATCATTAGATTTGGTTGAGTGTTTTTGTCAGGTGACTGCTTGGAGCCCGAACTTTCAATTTTGAGCACCTCAGGGGATGTCGGCCTTCGGAACCTGAGAATAGAACGGTGTTGCTAAGATGGAGTATTAAGTTGAGCGTGCGCCAAGAAACTATCGTTGGTTAGAAAATGTCACGGGTCCAAACATTCATTTTGTATTTCATCGCAATTTTTCTCCAAGCAGGTGCCTATGGGCTAACGTTCATGCTGCCTCGACTTTTTGACAGCTTCGGTGCGAGTGAAAAGGTTGTCGGCTTAATGCTGGCCATCACAGCCGTCACGACACTTGGCACGGTCTACTTTTCAGGTCACCTATCAGATATCTTTGGCCGTCTTCGTACTCTTGGCATCGCTTGTCTCGCCATCTCATTGTCACTGTATCTCTATGGTGCAGCAAGTTATGCTGGTGCCGACTTGGTCTTAGCCAGTATCCTTTTGGGGTATGGTTGGGGACTTACATATTCTCTCGGTCCAATTGTTTTGACGCGCTTGGTGAAGCCGACAGAGCGGGTGCAGTCCTTTGCGCTGCTATCGGTATTCGTCATGGCAGGCTTTGGGCTTTCTCCAGTTCTAGCATCGTTGCTTGAAACATCAGGTGCATCGGTTAACGACGCGTTCTACATCACCTCGGGGCTTTGCGTCATAAGCGCAGTCTTGTTCTTCATTCTGCACAAACCGATCAAAGAATATGCGCTAAATCCGGCACCAGAGGCTTCATCTAGAATAACGCTTTCGTCACTTTCGCATGTGCTGAAGTCTCCGGCGCGCGCGCCCATCGCAATGGTTTTCCTCGGCGCAAGTGTCTTTGCAGGGCTAAATAATTTCCAGACCGTGTTCGCTGATGTCCGGCATTTGGACTATGCTGTTTTCTTCCTCGTTTACACTTTGGTCGTTGTCGTTTTCCGTCTTGCCCTCGTTAGATTTAAAGGAGGGTCAAACCCGTACCAAACTATCGCATTCCTCCAATACCTCATGTGCGCCAGCGTTGTTTTGTTCATATACAGTGGAGACAGCTTAATTCTCTACGTCCTTGTCGCGGTTTTGTTCGGTCTAGGCTACGGTGTGTCGTATCCCATCCTTGTTGCGATGGCTGCGGATGATTCAGAAGAGCATCTAGGTCCTCAAACACTTCAGCTTTTTGCTTTAAGCTACTTCATTGGAATCTTCGGATTTCCATTGATTGCTGGCTGGTTCATTGTTGAAATTGGCGCGACCCCGTTGCTTGCACTTGTCGCCGTCTTAGCGGGCTTTGAAGCGACAATAGCGCTGCGTAGGGCGATAACCCATAAAACATCCGGCAATGATCAACTCTCGTGACCTGCTCCCCATTGAGTCCGCTAATTTAGGTTAGCTCTGTTCAGGTTTTGGTCTTCCTTTGACCGGTTAGCAAATTCCGCTGGCGTCAGGCCAGCGAGGCTTGTGTGTGGGCGGTGGTGGTTGAAGTCGGTACGCCATGCGACGATCAACTGGCGGGCATGGCGCAGGCTGTCGAACAGGTGCTCATTGAGGCATTCATCCCGCATCCTGCCGTTGAAGCTTTC
>CALHST010000357.1 GCA_938038825.1 uncultured Paracoccaceae bacterium
ACCAGCAACGCCCAGGGTGAGATGAAAACAGCGCCCAACAGTGCCAATCCTGGGATCAATGCCCCCCAGAACAGCGCACGGCGGGTTTCGCTGACGCGATAGCGTTCAGGCCCCCGCCCATACATCGCGGCCCCCTCGGCATAGGTATGCCCTGTGCGGCGCGCGCGCTGCCAGAACTGCGAAAACCGCGTCAGGGCCGCATCGTGGCGCGTCATTTCCGCATCCAGCCGCAACACCCGCCAACCGCCTTGGCGCAGACGGTAACACAGCTCGGGCTCTTCACCTGCGATCAATCCCGGGTTGAAACCCTCCACCGCCTCAAAGGCGCTGACCCGCATCATGGAATCGCCGCCACATGATTTGACCTCCCCCGGCTGGGTGCTGGCCCATTCCCGGTCGATCATCCGGTTCCACCGGGTCATATCAGGGAATTTTTCGCGCCGCCGGCCACAGACAACGGCCACATCAGCATGCTTGATAAGGGCTGTGCGGGCCGTTTCCAGCCATTGCGCATCCACTTCGCAGTCGCTGTCCAAAAACTGCACATATCCAACATCCGGTGCGATCTGGCGCACATGGGCAAATCCTGCGTTGCGGGCCCGTGCCGCTGTAAAGGGGGTCGACATATCCAGTTCGACCACATCCACCCCAGCCGCGCGCGCCGCATCCGCAGAGCCATCTGTTGACCCGCTGTCTACATAAACAACAACTGCGCCCTGACCAGAAAGCGATGCCAGACAGGCCAGCAAGCGTTCCCCTTCATTGCGCCCAATCGCAACAGCTGCAATCCGATCAGTCATTGTCTTGTGCCTTCTGAGTTTTGGGGACGGGTCCGCTGGCGCAGCACCCGCGCGGGAACGCCTCCGACAATGGCGCCCTCTGGCACGTCGCGACGGACAACGGCATTGGCCCCGATAATGGCATCTGCACCAACAGTCAGACGCCCCACCACAACGGCCCCGGCGCCAATTTCTACGCGGTCCCCGATAGAGGGACGCCCCGTGAGATCGTCAAAACCCGAAATGCCAAACGTGGTGTTCTGGCGAATGGTCACATCATCCCCGATCCGTTCCGCCACAAGGATCATACCGCCAAAATGTTCCAGTTTGACACGCCGCCCCACCACAACGGAAAACGGCAGGTCAATGCCACAGACCCACTGTGTGACTTTGTACATCACCCGATAGATCACGGTCAGCGGGGCCCGCAACACGCGTGCGCGCACCGACATCCGCCAGTTCCCGAACCGGTGCCAGAACAGCGCACAGAAACCTTGTGCAAACAGCGCCCGGTCATGGGTGCGAAAATCCTCGGCTACCAGGGCCCAAAAGCCAATCTCGTCGGGGTTTGCATTGACATGGCCACGTTGTGCTTCGCTGACATAGCGCCGCGTGGCATAACGCGCGATATCCGCGTCATAATCCGCATCCCGCCGTAACTTGGCCAGCGGGGCAATCAGATAGCGCAGGTGATCCCCAAAGAACTGCAGCGGCAGATCTGTGTCGCGCCCACGCAATTTGGAAATGACCAATCCCAGGGCTGATCCGATCCAAACCGCAACGGCCAGAAGGAACACCCCAACCGGGCCAAGCCGTTTGGAAAAAAACCGCCGCCAAGAGCGATAGACAAAAGGCGGGCGACGGCGGCGCTGTTCCGCACCACTTTGCACACCTGTCGAGGCTCCTTCGACATGCACGACACGGGCGTGCGGATGATATCGGATCTGCCCGCCCTGCTCGGTCAAGACCTGCATCAGATCCACTTCTTCATAATAAAGAAAATAGCATGGATCAAAGAACCCGGCCGCCTGCACAGCCTCAAGACGCATCAGCACCGCAGCCCCCGCCACCCAGTCTACAGGACCCGTTGGAGTTTCAGGGGGCAATGCGCGGGGTTTGGCCCGCAGCAACCGGTCCACAGGCCCAAAATGCACGGATCGCGCAATTTCAGAGCGCGCATCAGGAAAGCGAAAGGCCGCGGGCACAGGGGTGCCATCGGGCAGGACGATCCCGGCCCCAACCGCAACAGCGTCGGGATGTGCCTCAAGATCAGCCACCAAAAGATCCAGGGCTTCGTTTTCAAGCTGCGCATCCGGGTTCAGCAGAAACACGAATTCCGGGGGCTCTGCGCGCGCGGCCAAGGCGTTCAGCACCACATTGTTGCCGCGTCCAAATCCGTGATTGGTGGTTTCCAGCCACAAGGTTACCTGATCCGCCCACCCCCGCGTCTCGTAAGCGGATTGCAGGATCTGCGCGTCCTCCCCGGGGGAGGCATTATCGACCAGATGGATCTCAACAGGGCGGCCACCATGTTGGCGTGCCAAAACACTGTCGACTGCCGCAATCGCCAAATCAGCCGCGGCATAGTTCACAACGATAACCGCAATGCTCATGCGCTGGCCCCTGCTTGGCGACGGGCTGACAAGGCCCGTAAAAACAATCCGGGCAGAAGCATAAAGCAGGACGCATAACGCCCCACCAAGCGTCGTGGATTGCCAAGCATGCGCCACAGCCATTCCAAAGCCAGCGCCCGGACCCAAGCCGGAGCGCGGGTCTGTGCACCGGAAATGAAATCAAGCCCGGCACCAATGGACAGGAACCCAACCTCTGGCAGGGCGGCATGGGCCCGCACGGCAAAGCGTTCCTGTTTGGGAGCCCCAAGGGCCACAAAGACAATGCGCGCGCCGCTTTCTTTGATATGGGCAATCGCGGCATCTGCATCCGGGCCTTCGGGATCAAACCCCATGGCTGGGGCCCGTGTCATGACCACATCTGTGCCTGGACAGGCCTTGTTCAGCCCAACAGCCGCCTCTTGCAGGGACGTCTCGGTGGCCCCAAAAAAGCCGACGGGCATCTTCAGGGAACTTGCAAGCTCTGCGACAGGCAGCACAAGTTCCGAGCCGGGCACCAAACGGATATCGTGCTGTCCCGCCAGATGTGACAGCCACACGATTGGATTTCCATCCGCTGTGATATGTGTTTGCGCACCATACGTCGCCGCAAAAGCCGCATCGCGTTTCAACTTGACCACATGATCCAAATTCAAGGTGCCTACAGTAAACCCCTGCCCCTTTCGGAACCGCGTTTCCAAATCCACCAAGAGCGCCTCTTTGGTTGGCACATTGACACTAATATGATGTGTTGGCCCGTCTCTGCCCGTCCAATTCATAATAACCCTTTTACTCGTCTTACGCGCCCGTCACAGGTCATGTTGTGACCACGGGCCGATGCGCCGTCAGGCGGTTGGCCAGTTTTTGCCAATACGCTTCCCAATAAAATGTCGATAGATGTGCCGCCAAAAGCGTGAGCGCATAGCTAAGCGGTCGCTTGAACACATAACGTTCTATATCGCTGCCCGTATTCATCCACCCCGCAATCATAAGCGGGTGATAGATATACAGGGCATACGAGATGCGTGCGATATAAGATGCCAGCTTGCATTCCAGCAAACGGCGCAGCCATCCAATGGATGAAAACATGACAATCCCAACCACCATCGCGGCAAAATACGCCCGTACATATAACAGCGCGCCCCCCATCGGGTGGCTGGATATGCACCACAGGACCACGGCAACAAACAACAAAGCCCCTGCCACGCGGGGGTTTTTCAAAGCCTGCGTTAGGCGCGCGCCATAAGCCTGTGCCACCAGGGCCAAGACCCCACCGGCAAAAATCTCGTCCACTCGCAAATGCGTTGCAATATTCGCAGGTTGGCCCGCCTGAATGCGCAACAGCGTAATAACAACAGCACCCACAGGCACCAGATAAAGACTGCGGCGCCCCAGAAACACTGTGGCCACACCAATGAAGATGTAAAAATGCATCTCAACAGACAAAGACCACAGATGGCTCATGGGGGCATATACATCGCCACGCCCGCGCCCATCATGGCCGTAATTGGTGAAAAACAAGAGGTTTTCGACCACAGCCCACCAGCCAATGCCAAAGATCAAGACCATCAAAAACACGTACATCACCACCGAGGGCACAATACGCAGAACACGTTTGATCAAGAAGGACACAGGATCCGAATTCCGCATCAGGATCGAAACGATCAAAAAACCCGACAAACAGAAAAACAGCGACATGCCCATGGGCCCGGCTGTAGAGTTCAACTGCCACGCTTTTGGTCCTAAAGGGGCTGTATGCGATAAAATGACCAAGATGATACTGAGGGCGCGTACGCCATCCAGGACTTTGATATGCTGATGCCCAGCCTGAGGGCCAGCACTGACGTTCGATTGAGGGGCACTCATGAATGGACCGGCCGTTTCGATGTGGGGACAAATCGCTCTGCACGCTCAGACGATTGTGTGGGACGCGGTCTACTGTCTGGAAAGCGCGTATAGGGATTAAGTGGCTCTGTCTCGGACTGCGGAGTCTCATGCTCTGCAGCCATTTCCGGGGATGCTTGCCGCAACCCCCCCCAGAGTGCGCCTGCCAACAACAACGTCATTGGACCAATGGTATTATTAGGCACCTGATATAATAAGGTTCCGGCCATGATAATGGAAACACCCGCTGTGACTCTGGACACTGTACGCCGTCGCGATACACCAAACATCAAGACCAAGGGTAGTCCCAGAAGACCAAAGTAAGGAATATATCCAAGCCAGCCCCGCTCGCCCAGGATACTCATCCAACGTCCGTCCGAAACGGACACATCTTGACCTGTTTGCTCATCGCGAATGCGCCAACGTCCCCATCCACCCCAGCCGGCAACGGGTTTCAACTTGGCCCTGGCAATGAAATTCTCTTCGTTATCAAAGCGATACTGCAAAGACTCCTGACGCTCATACGATATCCTGCCCACGGCTTCGGCGATCCTATCTACCGGAATGGTTCCAGAATGGCGCAAAGCAGGATAGGTCAGCACGAACACCGCCACAACAGCCGCAATAAACAGCTGAAAGCGGGCAGAAAAGAACCAGATCAACGGCAACAGCAGGATCGTCAATGCCAGAGCCCCGAAATTCCGGCTTACGAAAAGCACACCCAAAAACCACATGCCCCACGCGATTGGTGGTATGCTGACACGCGTGATCTGTTTGTCCGATCGTACCAGGGCAAAGGCCGCGAACACACAGGTCAGCAAAAAGATCCCAACCCAAAGGCCGTGTTCCAAAAAGACAATCGGGCGGAAAGCACCACCACGGATATGCTGCACCCAGACATGTTGGAAATAGCCATAGGTCCACTGATGCAGCTGCGGGCTCATCCGGGCCTCAAACAGGACCAACAAGGAATACACCCCGCCTAAAATGACAAAAGCACGCAACAATTCCACATGGCTTTGTGCGCTGGTCAGCAGAGAT
Organism: uncultured Paracoccaceae bacterium; assembly: GCA_938038825.1. Lineage (GTDB taxonomy): Bacteria > Pseudomonadota > Alphaproteobacteria > Rhodobacterales > Rhodobacteraceae > Aliishimia. The sequence continues at coordinate 5,315 of CALHST010000357.1, forward strand.
CTGGCCAAGAACAGCGGGATCAGGAACAAAATGTTCTCGGTCATCATCGAAATGAAGTCGCGTATGCTCAGTGACGGAACAAAGGTTGGTCCAAAGACCAGAGATTCAGGATTGGTGACCACAGTCGCAATGGGCGAGATTACGGTAAGAGCTGTCAAAATGATCAGCGTACGACGCCCTTGATGGCTTAAAGGCACTGGGTTTTCTGCAGATTTTTCCGTGAACCGCGAGATCAGCACCCCCAGCAATATGCCAATCGTGACAGCCATGTTCTTGTCATAGGACGGCAGACCCGGCAGATCGATACGGAAATTTTCAGGCAAAAACAGCGCGCCAATAAGCGTGGCCCAAATCAAGCCTTTTAGGGCCCCCTGACTGGCAAAAATGCCAAGTGCAACAAGTGGCCATGCAAAAAGCACAAATGTAGCCATGACTATTACTGTCCTGAAAAACTATCAGGGATGATCCTTACAAAACGTATCTGTCAATAAAAAGACCCAATTAGAGAATCTTGGAGGCACCCCCCACACCAATCAGGATCTATATTGCCGCAGCTTACGTTTGATCCGGGCGCGCATGTCGCCATCGGGCAACACCCGATCCGCCAGATCCTTGGCTGTGTTCAAACCACCACCCACGCCCCAGATCGCAAGGCTGCGTGGGCGCTTTAGGGACAGCACATTGTAGGAATTGCAAAGAATATGCTGCGTGCCAAACGTGGATTTGTACCCAACATTGTCGCCACCGGTGCCAAAATCAAACACAGCCGC
>CALHST010000358.1 GCA_938038825.1 uncultured Paracoccaceae bacterium
TACGCGGATACGCCAAAAAAACGAAAGCCCCGGTAAAATCCGGGGCTTTTTTGCGTGCTTCACGCCAATGGGGCAACGCCGCTTTGTTCCGCTACCAATTCCCGAGTGAGAAAGAATTGAGCCACAGCGCAGGCCATGGCACAAAGCGGCGTTGTTCTGGTGCAAGACGTGCCGGTTAGGCGGCGTAGCTTGCAAATTGGTAAGATTGGTCTTCGAATTGCATGCATTCCACAAGGAATTCAGCATCGCGGCCTTCCAGCACATCGTAGGCGACGCAATCGTAGTCCAGCATGTCTGCCAAGCCGAACTTGGCTTGAGGGCAGTGTGCCAAAAGACCACCGCTAATATATACGACCTGAGGCTCATCAAAGATGATGCGAACGACGTCAACGTGATCTGTGTGATAGGCCCGCCGAATACCGCGATATCCATTCAACGCAGAGGCCATCACAACTGCAAATGGGTCTCCGTGCTCGTCCATAGCAGCGTCACTTTCGACAAGAACGCCTTGCTCTGGCAGCAGTTTCAAATCTTCGTTGTTGCCCAATGTGCCGGCTGGGATAACCACAGGCAAAGACCGTGCCGGGTCCGCTGCCTTGTTAACAACAAACGAACTGCGCTCCACGTCAACGACGCGTTGCATTCCATTGTCGAATGTCAAAACCATATCACCGGGCGCAATTGCTTCAACCGGACGCCAACCCATGTTTGACGCAATACGGGTTCCAACGATCAATCCCGTGCTGATCGCAGCTGCGGTCCCAGTCATGGCACCTGACCGTTCGGTCATATCACAATGCGCACTTTGTGCGTCTGTATTCCATCCAAACATAACATCCATCCCCATGGTGTTGCGCTCTATCTGGCAGGAAGAGCGCTGTTAAGCAGTGATCTCATATGGGATGATTCCAACGGCGCCCGTGTGCCGCCATCTTGGCCGAATTAGGGCATTGTTTACCAATTAACCCTCAATAATTCCAGTTTTGGATGGATTGTCTTCAATTTTTACGGGTATTTCGCGCTTACCGTCTCAACGCGATATCCAAATCGGGCAATATCTTCACGGCACGACTCACCCACAGCGTGCAGACTTTCCTCGTTATAGTAGTGTCGCCACCCGACCTCTCTTTCCGAAGAATTTGTGCGCTGCAAGTTCAGCGAAAACCCCAGATGCGCCTCTACCGGGGCTAGATCTTCTGCCAAATGTTCAAGGCGCACAAAAGTTGTGGCACGTTCTTTTCCCGTCGCATCTGTCACGTAGCGGCGTGCAGGCGACTCTTTCAGCGCCTTGCGTGTGTGATCGTGGCACGCAAATTCACAAAAGGGCAAAGATTGGGACAAAGCCACGGCTGGGTGGTCAAAAGTTTGATCTTGTAGCCAATGATAATAGCTAACCACCCGGTCCCAAGGATTACGTACCAATGTAAAACAAAAATACCCATGCATGTCCTCGGTTGACACCAACCCATCAATGTCAGCCAGCGTAGAATGTTTCCAAAGCCGCCCCCGCGTTTTGATATGCTGAAGTTTCCGACGCCGTTTTTTGGCCTTTGGGGTATCGCCCAACATCATGTCATCTTTCATGGCACGTGCCTCAAGCGCCAGCGCCATAGAGGTGCCCCCAGTTTTGGGAATATGCACAAAGATGAATTTTCGACCCGGACTGATGATCATGGACAGAGCTTACCGTGTTCTGTCTGGTACGGAAACCAACCCTATCAGGTCTCGCCGTTGCGCGAACGGATTGCGATGATAACCCCGGCCAAGACGACAAAAGCAATTCCAAAAATCTGCGAAGTCCCGATTGTTTGGTCCAAAAACACCCAAGCGGCCAACGGCCCTGAGACCATGATGGTGTATTCAAAGACGGCAACATGGCTTGCTTCGCCCAATTGATATGCCTTGTTCAGCAATCCAACCCCCAGCACAGATCCAAAGACCTGCACAAAAAGATAGGGCCAGACGGCATCCAATGGCCAAACCCATCCCCTGGTCAAAAAGGCCATGCCACCCTCGCCAACCTCGGGCTGCAGGATCGTAATGCCCACCAAAACCACACTGCCCAGTGCCCCCTGCGCCAGGAAAATTCCGATCAACAACGTGAGTGTTTCTTCCCCTTCGCAAAAGGCGCGGGTTGCCACAACGCCGCACGCATACAGCAAGCCCCCCGCAACAGGCAGCACCATGATCCATCCCAATGCCCCACCCGAAGGACCCAATACGATCAGAATGCCCACAAACCCCATCGCCACGGCCAAGATACGCCAAGGCCCAATCCGTTGTCGCAATCCATAAGCAGTCGCAATCAGCACAAAGATTGGCGAAGTAAACAACCCCGCCAATGCCATTGCGATGGGCATAAATGCCAAAGCGCCAAAATAGCAGAACATCCCAGTTGCGATCAAACCAGAACGGATCGCAACGGCTGCAAAGTTCTTGGGAAAAACAGATCCAAAACCGATGGCGGAAAGCAGCAGGACAACTGGAACTGCCAGAACCATCCGTATGACCAAGAACTGCCAAACACTGATTGTTTCTGCGATCACGGCCACCCAAATGTCGATCACCCCAATAATGGCCATCGACGCAATCATGCTGCCCGCAGCAGCCATGGGGCGGTTCTGAGAAACTGACATCATGTGTTGGACTTTTGAGCGCAATTCTGCATTTCTCTGATCTGAAAGAGACATGGATAGGGGATTTGCGTCATGGGATGGATGGAAGACGAAACAGGGTTGGACAAATGCGACGCGAACTACGTGCCGTTGTCACCCCTGTCCCATTTGCGTCGTGCAGCCCAGGTCTTTGCCAATCATCCTGCCGTGATTTATGGCAATCATCGCGTGACATATGCGCAGTACTACGAACGTTGCACCCGTCTTGCTTCTGGTCTCAGCCGCATGGGGATTACATCAGGGGATGTCGTCGCCACGTTGATTCCCAATTTACCCGCTCAGGCAGAAGCCCATTTTGGTGTGCCCGCCTGCGGTGCGGTTCTTAACACGATCAATACGCGGCTAGATGTCGATACGGTTGCGTATATTTTTGATCATGGCCGAGCCAAAGCTGTTTTGGTCGATACGCAGTTTCTTGATCTTGCAGAAGCTGCATGCGCGCGTTTGGACGGTGCAAAGCCCGTCTTGATCGAAGTTCCCGATGCCGAGGCCGGTTTTCCCGCGACTGGACGCCACAAAACCTATGACGCCCTATTGACCGAAGGCGACCCGGCGTTTGACTGGGTCTTGCCCAAAGATGAATGGGAAAGCCTTGCCCTGAACTATACTTCCGGCACAACAGGACGCCCCAAAGGGGTCGTCTATCATCACCGGGGCGCTTATTTGCTGACAATGGCAACGGTGTTAAGTTGGCGTATGGTGCTGCATCCTGTCTATCTGGCCATTGTTCCCTTGTTTCACTGCAACGGCTGGAACCATACATGGATGATGCCGCTTATCGGCGGCACGATTGTGTGTTGTCGGGATATCACGGCACCCAACATCTTTGATGCGATTGCGGACGAAGGTGTCACGCATTTTGGCGGTGCGCCGATCGTTTTGAATATGTTGGTGAACGCCCCCGAAACCGCGCGTCGTCACTTTGACCATATCGTGGAAGTCTTCACGGCAGGCGCCCCACCGGCCCCCGCGACTTTGGCAAAGATTGAACCGATGGGCTTTAACGTGACGCAAGTATATGGCCTGACCGAGACCTATGGCCATGTCACAGAATGCTTGTGGCGAAACAGTGATTGGGATGACCTACAAAGCGATGAACGCGCAGCCATCAAAGCCCGCCAAGGTGTTGCATTCCCGATGATGGAACATATCACTGTGCTCGACGAAAACATGGCGCAGATTCCAATGGACGGAACGGCCCAAGGTGAGATTGTGATGCGCGGCAACGCCGTTATGAAAGGCTATCTCAAGAACCCAGAGGCAACATCTGAGGCTTTCAAAGGCGGATATTTCCATTCGGGTGACATCGCTGTGCAGCATGATGATGGCTATATTCAGATCGCGGATCGTGCAAAAGACATCATCATTTCGGGCGGAGAGAACATCTCTTCTGTCGAAGTCGAGGGTGTGCTGATGTCTCACCCTGACGTGATGCTGGCCGCTGTTGTGGCAAAACCGGATGACACATGGGGAGAGGTCCCCTGCGCCTTTGTCGAACTCAAAGACGGATGCTCACCAAGCGAAAGTGACCTCATTCAATTCAGCCGCCAGACACTTGCAGGTTTCAAAACGCCGAAGACCGTTATCTTCCAAGACCTGCCCAAGACATCCACGGGGAAAATTCAGAAATTTGAGCTGCGCAAAATTGCGGCGTCGCTGTGACCATGTCGCAAACGTGAGCTAAAGCTCACCTTACATATACGTCTCAGTAGGGTGAGCTTTAGCTCACGTTTGCGCAATTGTCAGCTTTGCAGGATGCCTGTGGGCATGATAACCTGCAAAAAACAAAAAGGCATGAGCAGCCTAGTCAACATGGTCGCCTTAAAAAAATATGAACGCATAGAAGCGTCTGGTCTCTGGCGTTCCGCGCCGGATGAACAGCGGCGCGATGTGGTTATTGTGTTGGGTGACGCCACCTTAACGATCAAAGCCACCAACGATACAGCTTTGGCACATTGGTCGATTGCCGCCATCGAGCGCAAGAACCCCGGACAATTCCCGGCGCTTTTTCACCCAGATGGAGATCCGGGCGAGGAAATCGAACTGGCTGAGAGTGAAGCAGAGATGGTGGAGGCCATTGACACCTTGCGCCGTGCCGTTGAGAGGGCTCGGCCAAAGCCCGGGCGCGTAAGATGGCTGGGTTTTGCGGCTTCTACAGCGGCCATAGCGTATGTTGCTTTGATTTGGCTTCCAGATGCGCTTTTGACACACACGCTTTCTGTCGTTCCCAAAGTTGGGCGCAATGACATCGGTCACATGCTGTCGACGCGTATTCAGCGTGTTACTGGCCCGGCATGCGGCACGTCCGCCAACACCTCAAGCCTGACAAAACTGGCCATGCGGCTAGACAGTGGCCGTCTGTCCATCATGCGCGGAGGGCTTTCGGGATCGTTACATTTGCCGGGCAATCAAATTCTTTTGTCCCGGACGTTGGTCGAAGACCACGAGGATCCAGACGTTTTAGGTGGCTATGTTTTGGCAGCCAAAACGGCCGCCGGTGAAGAGGACCCATTGCGGTCATTGCTGGCGTTTTCTGGCCTAACAACGACTTTTCGGCTTTTGACCACAGGTAAAGTCCATGACGATGCGTTGGATGCCTATGCCGAACATCTTTTGGGCAATCAGACCCCGCCGCCAAGTTCCATTGGATTGATTGATGCCTTTGATCAGTATCAGGTGCGCAGCACACCTTACGCTTATGCGGTCGACATAACCGGCGAGACAGTTTTGCCACTTATTGAAGCGGACCCTTTGCGGGGCAAACCAGTCGAACCTTTGTTAAGCGACGAAGACTGGCTGCGGTTACAGACAATCTGCAATTCATAGCCAGTCTTGAAGATTGTTTCCTTACTTTCGCACAAACGCGTCGGAAAATCCGGCACTGCGTACAGACCCTAGGGCCCGCTTGGCAGAGGCATCTGTTGCAAAGGGTCCCGCAAGAACCAAACGCAGTGTCTTTCCAGACCGCTCGAATTTACCAATCCTTACAGGCAAGCCTAAACGTTTCATCTGTTTCGCAGTTGCCTGCGCGTTTCGCTTTGCACCGAACGTTCCCACCTGCACATATCGTGTGCCGCGCAGTGTCTCGCCGCGCTTTGCTGCGGGTGCTGTTTTTAATGGTTCGGATCGGGACGCAACAATGGCTTTTCTTTTTGGGCTCTGAGCGACGGCTGTTTTAACGATACCCCGGTTGCGCGCAACGCGCTTCAATGTTTTTCCATTCCGGGTGATCAACGTGACTGTGCCCAGTTCTTGCTGCTGGGTCGCCACATCTGTGAACGGATAGACCAACGCGACCTTTGCAGTGACGTCCCGGCCAGAGCTTCGGTCAATCAATCGTCGTGGAACGTCTGAGGTCCAAATAAGGTTCATGCGATCTCGGCCTGCCAAAGTGCCTTCTGCACGGCGCGGGTTCAACCGATCATCATCCCAAGCGGGTCGATACCCTTTGGGCACCTTGAACGAGCCCACATTAGCGCGCTGTTGTGCAACATGGCGTGGCAAAACGCGGGTGTTTCCCGGTAAGCTTGTCGACGCAACGGCACCAGCACGACCCACGTCTTTCGCGCGTTTTATGGCGACGGGCGTTACGACAGGCGCAGCAGCCACAGCGCCTGACCCAGCTGTCAGATTACCCCCAGTCTGAGGACCGCAACGAAATGCGAACCGCGAGTCACGCGCAATATGGCGTTGGCTAACTGCCGACTTTTCTGGACAGACAGCAGTTCCTGTTGCAGCTTGCACTGTCGGAGACGCCGTGCGTGCCGCAACTGTCGAGATCGGCGCTGTATCGGGGATCAGACCTTGCGCTGGTTGCGTGCGAGTCACTGCAGCTGATGTGGCCGCACGCCGTTTAAGCGGCGACGGCTTTGGCTGAACTTGCGCGGTCGCCGCAGCGGCAACCTGCCCGGCAGCACGGCGGGATGGGCTCTGCGCCTGTGATTCTGCCAAGCGCTCATCTTCATCCAACGTCAATTGAATAACTTGCGGCTGCGGCCTCGCGCGTTGTTGCGATGTGGCGCCTGCCACCTGCGTCGGTGTTTGACCGCAAATATGCGTGCGCTTACGGGTCAATCGCGGGATCCACGAAATGTTCCCTGTTACCCCCGCGCGGATATAAACACAGCCACGACTGTCGATATATTGGGCCCCACGGTAAGTCTCCGGTGGAAACTCCGCTGGCGCAACTTTGCTGTTCACGGATTGCGCCGTCCCGACACTGACCGAGGCCATCGAAGCCAGCACGGCTATGATCGCCAGATGCGAAAGTTTCATCACATCCCCCTACTATATGTTGGGGTTAGGAATGCATGAATGTCTGCATTTTGTAAAGCGACCGACGCGACCCAGCGCAAATTTCCTGTGGATTATTTCGTCCCAAACATCCGGTCGCCTGCGTCACCCAGACCCGGAACAATGTAGCCAATCTCGTTCAACTTCTCGTCCAAAGCTGCTGTTACAATTGGAACATCTGGATGCGCGTCTTTCATGCGGGCCACCCCCTCTGGCGCGGCAAGCAAGCATAAAAATCGAATGTTCTTGGCCCCTGATTTTTTCAGCAAATCAATCGCGGCTACTGATGAATTGCCTGTCGCCAACATCGGGTCGACCGCAATCACCAGCCTTTCGTCCAGCCCCTCGGGGACTTTGAAGTAATATTGCACCGGCTGAAGCGTCTCCTCATCCCGATAAAGCCCAACAAACCCAACCCGTGCCGAGGGAATCAGCTCTAACACCCCATCCAGCAATCCATTGCCCGCACGCAAAATGGACACCAAAGCCAGCTTTTTCCCAGCCAAGACCGGTGCGTCCATTTCAGTCATCGGCGTTTCAATTGTCTTTGTGGTCATTGGCAGCGCGCGCGTGATTTCATAGGCCAAAAGTTGTGATATTTCCCGCAGCAATTGGCGAAACACAGCGGTCGAGGTCCCTTTGTCGCGCATCAAAGTCAGCTTGTGTTGCACCAAAGGGTGGTCAACCACGGTCAAATGCTCAGCCATAACAATCTCCAATCTGTCCACAAAAGGTGTGCCGCGCCTGTGTTGCGCGCGCAAGACCTGAAAACCCTTGATCCGGTATCAATGTCACACCCAAGCTATCAACAGTGCCGACGAAACATCGCGTGCGCCGTCAGGCGCTCTGTTTTGTAAGACCCAAGTGGTTCGCGATCATGCCAGCCACATCGACAAACCCAATCACCCCCCGTGTGCCTTGCCCTATCCCGGCCGCCAACACGGGCACTTGTTCGCGCGTGTGATCGGTTCCGACCCATGTTGGATCGTTGCCGTGGTCTGCCGTAACGATCAGCAGATCATCATCCCGTAGTTGCATCAGAATCATGCCAAGTTCCGCATCAAACCATTCCAAATGTTGTGCATACCCACTGGGGTCGCGGCGATGACCATACACGCTGTCGAACTCAACAAAATTGGCAAATGTCAGGCTGCCCGGTTCTGCGGTATTCACGAGGCTGGTCAAATGCTGCATCAAATCGCGATCGGTGCCTTTTTGAACGTGATCAATTCCTGTCATGGAAAAGATGTCACCGATCTTTCCGACGCCATAGACGGTGCGCCCGGCATCTTGCGCCCAATTGGTCAACACAGGTGCAGGCGGTAGAACGGCAAAGTCGCGGCGGTTCACGGTTCGCGTATACCCACCTTGTTCACCCACAAATGGGCGCGCAATGACTCGGCCCACTTTCATCTCGTGCAGCAAGGGTGCAAGGTCGCGACACAGTTGCAACAGGCGGTCTAATCCAAAGCTTTCTTCATGCGCTGCAATCTGAAACACCGAATCCGCCGAGGTATAACAAATCGGCCACCCGGTTTTTTGGTGTTCTGCACCCAATCGCGCGATGATTTCTGTTCCCGACGCATGGCAATTGCCCAGAATGCCGTCAACGTCCGCGGCCTTGCAAACAGCCTGTACCACGTCGTCAGGGAAGCTCGGTTCTGACTTGGGAAAATATGTCCAGTCCCACGGGACAGGCAGGCCTGCAAGTTCCCAATGCCCGGACGGAGTATCCTTTCCCTTGGACACTTCCCGCGCGACACCCCAGGTTCCATCGGCTGGAACAACAGGTCTGTCCCGGTCAGAGGACAGCGCCAGCGCATGCCAAAGGCCCAAACGCCCCATAACGGGCAGATCCAATGCACGCCCCCGCTCCGCGGCGCACCAATCCGCGATATGCCCTAACGTATTGGCACCTGTGTCTGGCACATCACCGTTGAAATACTGTTCCGCGTCAGGGGCTCCACCAATGCCAACGGAGTCAATGACCACCAAAAACGCGCGCGCCATTAATCCACCAATGCGCGGATCAAATCAGCGGGTTCAGGGGCTTTGCTCCCCAACGAATACGCTGCACGCAAGGCCGCCTCGGCACGATCTGCTTGATCTTGCCGCGCCGCGTGAACCACACCGATAACATCGCCTTTCGAAAGCTTTTGTCCCAAGCCTGCCAATTCAGAGAACCCGACGGCCGGATCGACAGTGTCGCCTTCGACTTGTCGCCCACCACCCAATGCCACGACGGCCAGCCCCAATGTCTCGCCATCAATCTCTGTGACTGTGCCGCCACGCGCGGTGACAGTCACTTCGCGGATCACTGTGGCCTCTGGCAGATATCGTCCTGCATTTTCCATGAACGCCAAGGGTCCGCCTTGGGCTGCGATCATGCGCCCAAAGGCTTCGGCTGCGGCGCCGCTGCGAACAGATTTGGCAATCGCATCAGCACCGGCCTGCACATCCGCGACCACCCCAGCACCCTCCAGCAACACACCGCCAAGCGCCACGGCCACGTCCAACAACGGTCCGCGCGATGTTCCGTTTAATACCCGCACAGCCTCGCCAACTTCCAATGCGTTACCCATGGACGGCACCAAAGGTTGGCTCATATCCGTAATCAACGCCGAAGTTTTGCATCCCGCCGCG
>CALHST010000359.1 GCA_938038825.1 uncultured Paracoccaceae bacterium
GGGGTCGTCTCGGCCTTTGGTGGCAAGCTAGGCATTGCGGGCGCTGCGGTAAGCTGCTGCCCGAATGCATCCGCCAAGACATCTTTTGGGAATCGCAGGGCCGCAAGGCGCGCTACAAGATTGGAATCCGTCGTCAGCGCCGTTTCGATGTCGCGCACAAGTTCTGGGTCCGCCTCTTGATCTAAGTAGGCGGTCAGGATTTCGTCGGAAAAGTCGCGGGGCGCATTCATGTCCCGGGTTCCTTCAAAAATGCCAATTTGGCGCGGGCTGCTGACAATCGGCTCATCACTGTACCAATTGGAACACCCAGTATATCAGCAGTCTCGTGATAACGATAACCTTCAACATACGCCAACATAACGCAGGCGCGTTGTGCTTCTGGCAAAGTGTTCACTGCATTTAACACCTGTGTGGTGAAAATATTCGATTCCGCGTCAGGCTTTGCATCAACGATCGGCGTCTCTTCGACAGCAACAAGTCCTTCGCCGGTTCGCACTTTTCGTGATCGAAGCTCATTAATCCACAGATTATGCAGCATTCGGAACATCCAACGATCCAAATGCGTGCCCGGTTGAAAGTTTGCGGCTTTTTCAATCGCCCGCAGACAGGACTGCTGGGCCAAATCTTCGGCCCAGTCCTTGCGCCCGGTCAACGACAAGGCGTATCGCCATAACCGCGGGTAAAGCGCAGGCAATCCTTCGCGAATTTGGCGATCAGCTGTTTGAAGGTCTTCGGCTTGAATGAGTTTGGTCTTTCACGTGAATACCGAAAGACATTGCCTCAACCGTACTGCAACGCGCAAGAGTATACGGGGATCAAAACTGCGTTCCGCGCTGACATATCGGATCAAGTTTGCCTTACTCGAGAGAGGCGGTCGCGTTTTGACCAGTGTCCTGAACGATCGCACCCAAATCATCGCGCAATGCGGACGCTTCTGCTTCTATCCAAGCAATTGCTTCAGCCGTTTTGCGGGCCCCAAATTCGCCCACAAAGAAGAAATGGTTGCCGGGAACGTCAACAGACAGCCGAGAAGGCGCCGTTCGGATCATATCGGCCATTGCTGTAATCGCTTCGCGTGGGATTTGGTGAAGGGCGTCAAGATTGGGCAAAACTTGTGTGCGATACAGGTTGTTGGTGGTGATCATGCCCCACGTATATTCATCTGTTGTCGTGTGTCGCAAATCGTGACGCCCCAATGGTACGACTGTGCCGATCAACGGGTATCCGGCGAAGTTGTTTCCTTGTGCATCGTCCAAGTCTGCTTGGGCATTATGCACAATTTTTCCGTCCTTATAGCGCAATCCGGTATGTGTCAGGCCAACAGGGCCTTCTCCCACATAATGTTGCAGCAAGCTTTCCTTTGGAATAATCGCCGCAACACCGTTTTTGCGCGCATTGACCCCGATATTCCACAAGAGCCCTTTGTATTCAGGGTCCGGTGCTGCGCCATATCCGGTTTCCGAGTTGATTGGCGCGGTCAGTTCCATATCAAGCACACCGTGCAAAGGCGGTGTTGCCGCGAGCGAGATGAACAATTCCAGTTCAATCCCTTCGGCCTGACTGAAGCGTTTCATTGATTGTGCGGCCTTGCCGCCCATTGACCAACCCGCCAGCATAACCTTGTGCGACAGATCATGCCGCGCAACAAACGTTCCGGCCGCTTTGGCCAACATCTTGCCCCAAGACGTAACATCAAAATCTGGATATGCGTTTTTGAATATCGGGTCCTGAGTATCCATCGGTAGTGTCACGGTGAGTGTGTTGTACCCCATCGCGACCAAATGGGTGGCCAAGAAATCCTCGGGGCGGCGGTCTTTGTGAACACCGTAAAAAATGCGCCCTGTGTTCCCAGAACCTGCAACCAAAACGATTAAGGGTCGCCCACGCGAACCTTTTTGGAAATGCACCAACGCCGGATAACCATCTGGGTTCAACATTTCTTCGCCTTTGAACATTCTGGCTTCGGCAAAGGGGGCTGCCAGAAAGGCTGAAAACAAAAGGGCCAACAAAATACGCATCATCGTTCCTGAACTAGGGGTATCAAACCGCAATCTTTATGCAGATTGGTTGTCAAAGTCTGAATGCAGCCCCAAATATTTCCGTGTTGGTTAACACCCACGAAAAAAGGCGGCCCCAAAAAGGACCGCCCGTCAAACCGTTATGCTGCAAATATTACAAAGTAGCCGCCAACCGTGTTCCTTGATTAATGGCCCGCTTTGCATCCAATTCTGATGCCACATCTGCGCCGCCAATAACATGTACCGTCTTGCCTGCAGTTTCCAATTGATCCGCAAGAACCCGAAGCGGTTCTTGACCCGCACATAAGACGACTGTGTCCACCTCAATCACATGTGGGTTTTCACGGGCCTCCCCGAACGAGATATGCAGCCCCGCGTCGTCTATACGTTCGTAGTTCACACCCCCGACGAAATTGACCTCTTTCATTTTCAACGCAGCGCGGTGAATCCAGCCCGTGGTCTTGCCAAGTCGTTTACCGTGCTTTTCTGCCTTACGCTGCAAAAGCGTGACCTCGCGCGCAGGCGCATGAGGTTGCGGACCTTCTGGTGCAAGCCCAGCCCGGTGTTCAGACGGATCCGCAACGCCCCATTCTGTCATCCACTCTGGCAAGCTTTCCGTCAAACTGGTGCCTTCATGCACAAGGAACTCAGACACATCGAATCCGATCCCCCCAGCGCCTATGACAGCCACACGTTTTCCCGCAGTATGATGCCCTTTTAGGATGTCGATATAGCTGACAACGTTGTCGCGATCCTGACCGGGGATGCCCGGATCCCGTGGCGCGACACCGGTTGCGATGATCACCTCATCAAAATCGTCCAGCATGTCCGGTGTGGCCACTGTATCCAGCTTCACCGTGATCCCGTGCACATCCATCATGGTGCGATACCACTCAACAAAGCCCCAGAACTCCTCTTTACCCGGGATTTGTTTGGCCAAATTCAACTGCCCCCCAATCTCTGCGGCTTTGTCGAACACGGTCACCACGTGCCCCCGTTCTGCACAGGTGATGGCCGTGGACAACCCTGCCGGACCTGCCCCTACAATCGCAATAGATTTTTGTTGCGCGGCTTTGGTGATGGCAAGTTCTTCTTCGTGACAGGCCCGTGGGTTCACAAGACATGACGTCAATTTGCCGCCAAATGTGTGATCCAAACAGGCTTGATTGCAGGCAATACAGGGCGCGATCTGCGCGGCGTTCCCTTGTGCCGCCTTTTGCACAAAATGGCTGTCCGCCAACATCGGCCGTGCCATAGACACCATGTCAGCGCATCCTTCTGCCAGAACGTCTTCGGCCACTTGCGGCGTATTGATCCGGTTAGATGTAATGACTGGGATGGAAACATGCCCCATCAGTTTCTGCGTGACCCATGCAAAGGCCCGCCTTGGAACAGATGTGGCAATTGTCGGGATACGGGCTTCATGCCAACCAATGCCCGAGTTGATGATCGTGGCACCAGCCTTTTCTACTGCTTTTGCCAATTGAATGACTTCGGCCATTGTGGATCCGTTGGGGACAAGGTCGATCATCGACAAACGATAGATGATGATGAAATTGGTCCCCACGGCTTCGCGCGTGCGGCGCACCACCTCTATCGGCAGACGGATGCGGTTTTCATAAGACCCACCCCAACGATCTTCGCGCTTGTTCGTATGGGTGACGATGAACTGGTTCAGGAAATACCCTTCGGACCCCATAATTTCGACGCCATCATACCCAGCTCGCTGGGCCAAAACCGCGGCATTCACGATATCTGCGATTTGCTTTTCAATTCCCTCCTCATCCAATTCGGCTGGCGGAAACGGCGAGATCGGTGATTTAACGGGTGAGGGCGCCACACAAGCAGGCCCATAGGCATAACGCCCCGCATGCAATATCTGCATTGCGATTTTGCCTCCCGCTTCGTGAACACGGTCCGTCACCACACTATGGTTTTTCACATCGTCTTGCGTGGTCATCATGGCCGCGCCGGGCAGGACAGATCCTTCCAAGTTCGGGCCAATACCCCCCGTGACCATCAGCGCCACGTCACCCCGCGCACGTTCCGCGTAAAATTCAGCCACACGGTTCCAATCCTTGGTTTCCTCCAGACCGGTATGCATAGATCCCATAAGAACGCGGTTCTTTAATGTGGTAAAACCCAGATCCAGCGGAGCCAAAAGGTGGGGGTATTGCGTCATGGTCATTTCTCCCTGCCGTGTTGTCCCCACTTCGCCAGAAGCCTTGCGTTTTGTCTATGCACAACGCGGCGTCAAAGGGTCAGATCCGTTCTCTCTTGAGCGAACCGCCATAATGCGGGACAACACATCAGCAAAGCGGAGCGGACAATGACACCCGAAGAGATCGAAACCCTTCCCTATCGGCCCTGCGTCGGCATCATGATTCTAAACAAAGACAACCAAGTTTTTGTCGGCCAACGCACGGATCGTTACAAAGACGCTTGGCAAATGCCACAAGGTGGAGTCGAAAAAGGCGAAGACCCACAAGAAGCTGCTTTGCGCGAAATGACTGAAGAGACAGGGATTCCCGCAGACTTGGTTGAAGTTCTCGCCCAAACGGACGCGTGGTTGCCCTATGATCTTCCGCACGACATCGTCCCAAAAATCTGGAACGGCAAATACCGTGGGCAAAAGCAAAAATGGTTTCTTTTGCGTTTCTCAGGTGAAGACGCGCACGTGAATATCGAAACCGAACATCAGGAATTCGCGCATTGGCGATGGCTTGATGTCGAAGAATTGGTGAGTAACATCGTGCCATTCAAGCGGGATGTTTATGTCGAAGTGTTAAATGCGTTCCGCGCCCATTTGTGAGGTTTGTATGCGTTTTATCCTGCTTATTGTTGCGCTGCTAATTCCAGTTCAGGCTTTGGCTTTGTCTTGTACACCTTGGTACGTAGAAGACGCCTATCACCGTGCCACAAATGCCGAAGAGGCTTATTTCGTCGTAAACGGCACTCTGTCATTTGATGCATCAGCATTACCGGAAGTCGATTTTTCCAACCAACAAGATACCCCACCCGAAACATTTATCGATGCGACAATCGCGGGGAACCTTATGACATTGACGGGGTTCAATCGTTTTGTTGAACGCCCCATAACCTTGGTTGTCCGATGCATGGGCCCATGGTGCGCGGACGCCAAGAATTCCGTGCCCACGTTGGCCTTTTTGAAACGCGTTGATGGCGAACTCCTTCTTGACGCGGACCCGTGCACGCCCATGCTGTTTCAAAACCCAAAGCAATCGCAAATTCGGGCTGTGCTCAGTTGCTTTTCCGGGGGCAAATGCGTCCCAGATACCCGTTGAAGTTCAGCAAGCCTTCCCAATCCGGGCAGCATTCGTTAAGGCGCGATTTATGTCGAAAGAAAAGATAGATACACGCGCAATCGGCTTGGATGTGGGATTGGAATTCGCCCGCTGGCTGACGGGCGCAGAAAACCTCCACTATGGTTATTGGGAAGGCTTAGACGTCACCGCGGCCAATCTTGGTGCTGCGCAAGCCGCATACACTGACAAGCTGTTTACGCTTCTCCCAGAAGGTCAGCTGCGCATTCTTGATATTGGTGGTGGCGCAGGAGAGACCGCGCGCAAGCTGATAGAACTTGGCCACGAGGTCACAATTGTTGTCCCATCCGAAAAACTGGCCGCGCGCTGCCGCGCGAACGCACCACAGGCCGATGTTCATCAATGCATGTTCGAAGACTACTCTGGCGTTGGCAACTTTGACCTATGCCTGTTTTCCGAAAGCTACCAGTACATTCCAATGAAATTCAGCATCCCACGTTGCTTGGAATTGTTGAAATCAGACGGCGAAATCATCGTCTCGGATTGCTTTCGATCGCATGGCGTCCGGCTTGAAGAAACCAAGTCCGTTGTCGGCGGCGGCCACCCATTTTGGCAGTTTTACGAACTTGTTGAAACCTGGCCCGTTACGATGTTGCACAACGAAGATATTACCGAGCAAACAGCCCCTACAGTCGAGATCGAGCAAGGTCTTTTCAACATTTTCGGCACCGCACTGAGCCGCGTCGACGTTGAATTAGAGGAAAAGCGTCCACGCGCGCGCTGGGTCTTGGATCGGCTGTTGCGTCTTGTCCTCAATGAACGCAAGCGTTCCCGCTTGGATCAGCGTTTGAACCAGAAAACACGCAACCGCGATGCGTTTGCAGAGGCCAACAAATACTTGATGGTGCGACTGAAGCGCGACGGGTAATCGCCGCAATCCCTGATCTGTTGGCGCAACTTGGACAACCTTGCTCCACTTCTTGATGCCCTAGGGAACAAATTTTCGAGCGAAAGACTGGTGAAAGAAAGTCTTCCTTTACCGACTCACCTTAGGGTGAAGGGCGGTAGGGAGAGGGATGCTTTTGAAAAAGTCGTTCACACTACATTAACGAAAAAGGGCGTCCAAATCTGGACGCCCTCGCACTTCAATTCATGTCATTTTCAGCCAAAAACGCGGGTCAACGCTTGATCCACGGCATCAGTCAGGTGATCCAATTGATCCTTCGTTGCGATCAGCGCTGGCGAGAAACACAGCGTGTTGTTTTTGCCCGGCAAGGATCGGTTGGTCGCACCAATAATGACACCTTGCCCCATACAATCGGCGACCACAGCCTGAACTTTCTTTTCGTCCATTGGCTCTTTGCTGGCGCGATCTGTCACAAGTTCTGCACCACAGAACAAACCTTTGCCGCGCACGTCGCCGATCACTGCGTGCTTTTCCATCAAACCATGCAGGTTGTTTAAGAAATGCTCGCCCATAGCAGTTGTGTTTGCCAACAAATCTTCATCTTCAATGATGCGCATGTTTTCGATGGCTGCCGCGGGACCTGCCGTACACCCACCAAAGGTCGAAATATCCCGGAAATAGTTCATCGGATCCGAGTCATCGTCCTTGAACAAATCAAACACAGCTTCGGATGTAACCAAACAGGAAATCGCCGCGTAACCAGAGGCCACACCTTTGGCCATCGTCACCATATCAGGCTTCACACCATAATGTTGGTATCCAAACCAGGTACCTGTCCGACCGACACCACAGACAACTTCATCAATATGCAGCAAGATTTCGTACTTCTTACAGATCTCTTGTACGCGATCCCAGTAACCCTGCGGCGGTTCAATAACACCACCACCCGCTGTTACCGGTTCAAGGCACAGCGCGCCCACTGTGTCAGCACCTTCTCGCAGAATAATCTCTTCGATCTGATCCGCAGCCCACACGCCATAATTCTCGTCTGGGGCGCCTTCTTGCTCGTGCTTGCGATATTCAAGGCAATGGGGAACCCGCACGAAGCCCGGCGTATACGGCCCATATTGCGCATTGCGCTCGTCTTGGCCCCCCGCACTCAGACATGCGATGGTTGTTCCGTGATAGTCCCGATCCCGATACAGAATCTTGTGTTTCTTGCCGCCATAGCGCTTGTGCGCAATCTGGCGCACCATCTTAAAGGCTTTCTCGTTCGCTTCCGACCCTGAGTTCGCATAATAAACGCGGCTCATGCCAGGCATCTTGGTGATGAGCTTCTCCGCGAACAATGCGCCTGGAATGGACCCAACGGTTCCACCAAAAAAGTTCATCTTTACAATGGCATCACGCACCGCGTCGCCCATGCTTTCACGGCCATAGCCAATGTTGACAGTCCAAACACCGCCAGACACCGCATCAAGATGCTCTTTGCCGTGTTGGTCCCAAACATAAATCCCTTTGCCTTCAACGATAATCTTGGGGTCTTTCGTTTCAAACACTTTGTGTTGGCTCAAGTGATGCCAAATATGTGCGCGGTCTGCTTCGACCACCCGAGACAGATCGTTTTCATTAAAAGTACCGTCCATGGCGCCGTTCCCTTTATGAGATTGCATGAAAAAATGGGCCAACCCCCTAGGGTGCCCTCTGCTGACAAGTTAGGCGCGATTCCACAGATATTGTTTAGGGCCAGTTAATGTATTGGCATAAGGCCAGAAGATACAATTTCCGATGCCAGAAAATGCGAATTCTCAGCAAAAACACTGATAAATCAGGGGCTTTCCGAACATTGGCTTGGTGAATTGGCCAAAAGCTCCCTAAATCGGCTGTATAAATAAGTGAGAAAAGCATTGATTGCCGGGAACGATTGCGCCTTGATTACGCGCAGCGCGAGGGCCTACTTCGCGGTCGCACGTGTACGTTGTGCGAAACGTTAAGCCGCCCAGAAGCGGACAACTTGGGAGAAATAAACTGATGACCTTCAAATCCAAACTTATGGGTGCTGTCGCTGGCGTCGCAATGATGGCTGGCGCGTTGCCAGCTGTTGCGGGTGGCCACGGTGGCGAAATCACTGTCGCTTACTTCTTGGAATGGCCAATGCCTTTCCAGTTTGCCAAAGAAACTGGCATGTATGAAGAAGCCATGGGCGGCACAAAAATCAACTGGGTTAGCTTTGACACCGGGACAGCAATGTCCGCGGCGATGGCATCCGGTGATGTGCAACTGTCTGTAAGCCAAGGTATCCCACCATTTGTTGTTGCAACATCTGCTGGCCAAGACCTTCAAGTTCTTGACGTTGCTGTGTCCTATGCTGACAACGACAACTGTGTTGTCCGCGCAGACCTGGAAATCGACAAAGAAAGCGCAGGCGAGCTGGCCGGCAAAAAAGTTGCTGTTCCACTCGGCACAGCGGCGCACTACGGCTTCCTGAAGCAGATGGAGCACTTCAACGTGTCCCTCGACAGCCTCGACATCGTTGACATGGCTCCAGCTGAAGGCGAAGCCGCTCTGAGCCAAGGCGCAGTTGACATGGCTTGCGGCTGGGGTGGTGCACTGCGCCGCATGATGGGTTCTGGCAACACATTGCTGACTGGTGCTGAGAAAACGGAACTGGGCATCTTGGTATTCGACGCAACAACAGGCCCAACATCCTTTGTTGCACAAGAATCCGATCTGGTTGCACAATTCCTGTCTGTAACAGCTGCTGCAAATGCAATGTGGGCCGATGAAGCCAACCACGCGAAAATGCTGCCAGTGATCGCAAAAGACGCCGGTATGTCCGAAGAAGATGCGGCCTCTACATTGTCCACATTCGTCTTCCCATCGGTTGATGAACAGCTAAGCGACGCTTGGTTGGGTGGAAACGCGGCGACGTTCATGAAAGGCGTTGCAGACGTCTTCGTGGCAGCCAAGTCCATCGACGCGGCAAAAGCATCTTATGCTGACAACGTGAACGCCGAGCCACTCGGCGCGGCTAAGTAATCTAACACGTTTTGCAGGGTGGGCGTTTGTAATGAATGCCCACCCTTTTTTCGCTCAAATCCCGAGCGACCCATCCTGGCAAGAAGGGGATCCAGGTGTCTGGACTTCTCATAAATGATATTTCGATGCGCTTTGACTTGCCCAATGGCGGGCATGTGCAAGCGCTTAAAAACGTAACGCTCGACATTAAGTCCGGCGAGTTGATGAGCGTGCTTGGCCCCTCGGGTTGTGGCAAAACAACATTGTTGAACATCGTTGCGGGCTTTCTGGCCCCGACCGAAGGCACGATTGAGTTGAGCGGTGATGTCGTCACTGGACCCAGCCCACAACGTGGCATGGTGTTTCAGCAAGGCGCGCTGTTCGAATGGATGAATGTGCGTGACAACGTCAGCTTTGGCCCCGACATGAAGGGTGTGAGCCGCGCCGAAAGCAAAGAGAATGTAGAACACCTTCTTGAGGTGGTCGGTCTTCAGGACTTCAAGGAAAAGGCGATCTATGAATTGTCCGGCGGGATGCAGCAACGTGTGGCTTTGGCCCGTTGTCTTGCGAACGATCCGGACGTCATTCTGATGGACGAACCATTGGGCGCGCTTGATGCGTTGACCCGTGAGAAGATGCAAAGCCTTGTTCTGGATTTGTGGAAAGACACTGGCAAGACGATTATTCTCATTACTCACTCTGTGGAAGAAGCCTTGCTGCTTGGTGAACGCCTGCTTGTTATGGCGCCGCGCCCTGGTCGTGTTCACAAAGAATATCGTCTGCCGTTTGCTGAACTTGGTGTGGGTGCTGACTTGCGCGAAGTGAAGAAGCACAAAGACTACAATTCAACCCGTGAGGAAATCCTCGAAATGATCTGGAACATGGAAGAGGAAATCATGGGCCGTACGGAGGAAAGCGCATGACTGCTTTACTTGTACTTGCGCTTTATATCGGCGCATTCTTCGGCTCTTTTTACATTGCCAAGGCTTTGTACAAAAGCGCGTTTGAAAAGAAGGGCTTCAACAAGCTGAAAACGGTGACCTTCGGCGACGAAAGCGCCATTACCGCGAACCGTGTGGCGTCCGTTATTTCGGTTATCGCGGTGTTCTGGATGTGGGTCGCGTTTACCAACTCTTCGATTCCGCTGCCGAAATTTCCCGGACCGTATTCAGGTGACATGACCTTTACCTATACGGCGGAACTGGAAGACGGCACAAAGGACGACGCGACTGTGTCGATGCGGGTTTATCGTGAAGACATTCAGCAAACCCTCGACGCCGAAGGAAATCCCGGCAGAGAGCCTGCACCAGCAGAAATTGAACCCGGTGACGGCTTTGCCAAGAACGACAGTCTCACAGTTGCCCGTTATTCGTTCAAAGTGGTGAACGTTTGGCAAAATGACGACGTGTCAAAAAAGGACGGATCCAAGATTGTTGCAATTAATGGCAATCCCATCGCGCCGGGCCAGGAAATTTCGGTTCCCGAAGGCACAATTGGCCTTACAGACAAAGGCACACCAACGTTTGAACCTGCTGTGGGCCTGCGGATGGCGCGGCTGTATTTGCCAGCGCCCGAAGTTGTGTTGCAGCGCTTCATCTGGCTGAACAAGGAAGGTTATCAGGGCTATACACTGCTGGAACACACGTGGTTCTCGCTCAAGCGTGTTGTGCTTGGCTTTTTCATCGGTGCGATAGTCGGAATTCCAATCGGCTATGCAATGGGATTAACGGGCTGGGCCCGCGGTTGGTTTGACCCGATTGTTGAATTCATGCGGCCTATCCCCCCGCTTGCCTTGATCCCATTGATCATCATCTGGTTCGGCATTGGTGAGGTTGGGAAGGTTGTGCTTCTCTTCCTGGCTGCGCTTTGGATTATGATTATCGCGGCACGATCTGGAGTCTCGGGTGTGGCGATTGCCAAAGTCCACGCAGCTTATTCGCTTGGGGCGTCCAAGTGGCAGATTCTGTCTAAAGTCATCGTTCCAAACTCCCTTCCCGACATCTTCACCGGTGCGCGGGTTGCGATGGGTGTTTGTTGGGGCACGGTAGTTGCCGCGGAACTCGTCGCCGCGAATGTCGGCCTTGGTAAGATGATCGTAACAGCGTCCAAGTTCCAGCTGACCGACATCATCATCGTCGGCATCATCGTGATCGGTGTCATCGGCTTCGCAATCGAAGTCGGTATGCGGGCTTTGGAAAACTGGCTGATCCCATGGAAGGGTAAGGTCTGATCAAGACCACCAATTGAACTTCACAAAGCCCCGGCATCGTCCGGGGCTTTTTCCTTTCTAGGCCGGGTCGTCTGCCGAAGCCGGATGCTTTGGTAAGTCATCCTGCACGTGTAACCACGGCACACGTTCCGCGTAGTGGTAATGCGCCTCTGGCACAAACAGCGACACATCGTCGAGCGTTGCTGCGAACAGATGCGTTTCCTCGGGCCAAATCACATTTTGATAAAACATCTGCGTCCCGCACTTCGCGCAATAGCCCCGCGTGACGCCGGGGGACGACTCGCGCGTCGCCGGATCGCCGATCCATGTCACAGATGTCCGAGGCACCCCAAAAAACGACGTGACCGCAGCCGAGGATGCTCGCCGACAGCTTTCGCAATGACAATGCCCCGACCAGATCGGATCGGCATCAGTTTCCCACGCAACCGCACCGCACGCACACCGACCTGTTCGCGTCATGGCTGTATCCCTATCAAAACTTCTTGCATGCCCCACAGGTTAAAGGTGAGATGCGCCCACTGTCGAGAGGAGAGACCCCATGCGCGACATTCTGGATCTGGACCGGTTCCCAATCGATCAACCCGGCAGCCAAGCCTATGATGCCTTGGTCGAATCCTGTCAGGCTGAGATGGATGCCGAGGGAATGTTCTCTCTCCACGGTTTTATGCGCCCCGAGATCGCGCAAAAGGTTGCGGATGACGTGGCTGACGACATGGCCTCTATCGCGTTTCATCACGCGCGCAAACACAACGTCTATTTCAAGAAAGAGATCCCCGGCCTAGATCCCACGCACCCGGCGCTGACCCAGTTTGAAACATCAAATTACACGCTGACCGGCGATCAGGTTCTGCAAACAGCCGTCACACAAGTCTATGAATACGCCCCGGTGCGCAGCTTTCTGGCTGATGTGATGAACAAACCGGAATTGTTCATCATGGACGA
>CALHST010000360.1 GCA_938038825.1 uncultured Paracoccaceae bacterium
GCAACATCCGCACGCACTTCTCCGCGCAGAGCAGGGAATGCGGGCAAGGGCTCAGATGTGGCGGCATACCAGCTGTCGGGATAGGTGCCGCGTGTGTCGTTGGCATAGAGAAGTTTCATACGCCCACGACTTTCCTTTTAGACGTTGATCAACAGGTGTTCGCGTTCCCAAGGTGAGATCACCGCAAGGAATTCATCATATTCCGCGCGCTTCACAATCGAATACACACGGGCAAATTCAGGGCCAAGAATGTCATGCAGTTTGGTTGAAACGTCGAACAAATCCAAAGCTTTGCCGACATCACGTGGAATGTCACCATCCCCTTCGTACGCGTCGCCTTTGAATTGCCGATCCGGGCGGCGTTCTTCCATCAATCCCAGATAACCACATGCCAAAGAGGCCGCGATGCCAAGGTATGGATTGCAATCCATGCCTGCGATGCGGTTTTCGACGCGTCGCGCCTCGGGATCGGACAAAGGAACGCGGATACCGGTGGTGCGATTGTCGCGCGCCCATTCCAGATTGATGGGGGCCGCGTGATCTTTAACAAACCGACGATAGCTGTTCACATAAGGCGCCAACACGGCAAGGGCCGAAGGCAGATGGTTCTGCAAACCTGCGATGAAATAGAAAAACGCGTCTGTTTCCCCGCCTTGGGGGCCGGAAAAGATGTTTTGCCCGGTTTCTATGTCCAGGATCGAATGATGGATGTGCATGGCGGATCCGGGTTCATTTTCAATCGGTTTGGCCATGAAAGTCGCAAAACAATCATGACGCAAAGCGGCCTCGCGGATCAGGCGCTTGAAGTAAAAGACCTCATCCGCAAGTTTAACAGGATCCCCGTGACGCAGATTGATCTCTAACTGCCCGGCACCGCCTTCTTGGGTAATACCGTCAATCTCGAATCCTTGCGCTTCGGCGAAATCATAGATGTCGTCAATGACGGGACCAAATTCATCAACGGCTGTCATGGAATACGCTTGCCGGGCCGCAGCAGGGCGCCCGGAACGGCCCATCATGGGTTCGATATCGCGCGCCGGGTCTACATTCCGGGCGACCAGAAAGAATTCCATTTCAGGCGCAATGACCGGTTTCCAACCTTGTTTCTTATACAGCTCAACGACACGTTTCAGAACATTGCGCGGGGCAAAGGGAACGGGTTCGTTTTTGCGATCATAGGCGTCGTGAATTACCTGCAACGTCCAGTCGCCTGTCCATGGCGCGGCGGTGGTTGTCGACATGTCCGGGCGCAGGATCATGTCCTTTTCGATAAAGCCATCTTCGTCCGCAGCTTCGCCCCAGCCACCTGTTATCGTCTGAAAGAAGATTGAGTCGGGCAAATGAAAGTAGTCTTGGCGCGCGAACTTGGACGCGGGGACTGCTTTGCCGCGTGCGATGCCTGGCAGATCAGCAATAATGCATTCGACCTCGTCAAGCTTGCGGCCTTCAAGATATTGCGTCGCGGCGGGTGGTAATGTCTTGGTCCAATCGGCACTCATGCCGCGGCCTCAGATCCCTTGTAAGCGCGCAGGAAGAAGCCTGCCATCTTGGCACCGACATCCAAGCGATCTGTTGTTTTGCCAGCCCGCGCGACGGCGTCATCCAGCAAGTCTTGGGGGACAACACCTTTGCCCCGCGTTTCAGCCAGGCCTTTGATGTGATCAGGGCCAAATTCGGGATGCGCCTGAACTGTCCAGATGTGTTCGCCATAGGCCAAAATCGCGTTTTCACATTGATCGGATGTTGCCAAAATGCGTGCGCGTTCAGGGCGCTCTACAACTTGATCCTGATGCCATGCATTCAGCGACAATTGACGATGACTACCGGAATATTCGGTGCGCCCCACAACCCAGCCGCCATCAAACTTTTCGACCCGCCCCCCCAAGGCTTGGGCAATGATCTGATGGCCAAAACACACACCAATCAAGGGCAGGCGCGCGTTGTCGATCTTGCGCACGAAATCTTCCAGCGGTGGGATAAATGGCAGGTCTTCATACGCGCCATGTTTGGAGCCCGTGATCAGCCATCCGTCGGCGTCGTCGATGCTGTCTGGGAATTCCATGTCGACCACAGGCCACGCCTGAAAGGACAAGCCATGCCCGCCCAACAGTTTGGCAAACATCGTATCGTAATTTCCAAGAGAGCTTTGCAGCGCGTCCGGGAAGTGTCCCGTTTGCAGAATGCCGATTTTCATTGAGTCACCGGAGTTATGAACTGGCAGGGTTGTAGTGCCGAGTTTAACGCCCGGCAAGAGATATCATCGAATGAAATTAGGGCGAATACTTAGCCGTTTTTGGGCTGTTTGTGGCAGATGCTTGTTTAATCGACGGTTAATCGCGCCAAAAAGACCGATAATGCACAATGTGAGCAGGATGAAATACATTGCCAGTATGGGGTAGGGAACAAACGGATTAAACGTTTTGTCTGCAAAGTAACTTGCATAATACAGCGCGTCTCCGCGTTGTTGCCATGCCGGGAATCCCGTGAAGAACACCAAAGTTGTCGCGTGAAACAGAAAGATCGCTTCGTTTGTGTATGCAGGCCATGCAAGGCGCAGCATTGTGGGCCACAGGATGCGTTTGAACCGCAGCCAGCCTGACAATCCATAGGCATCTGCAGCTTCGACATCGCCTTTGGGAATGGATTGCAGCGCGCCATAGAAGATCTGAGCGGAATAGGCGGCTGTGTTCAGGAACAAGACGATCAATGCGCCCAGCCATGCGGCGGTAAAGGGGCCAAAGAAAGGGTACGTGGATTTCAGACTGAGAAAGAAAAAATAGGCAAAGAAGAACTGAATAAACAACGGGGAGCCGCGGAACAGAAAGATAAACCCATTGGCCGGTTTCTGCAGCCATGGGTTGGCTGAGGCCTTTGCAAGCGCGAGTCCCGTGGCCATAACAAACCCAATGGCCAGTGCCAGAACCCCGAAATACACATTCCAGATCATGCCGGACCCGATCAGGGTAAAATGCTCACACAGGGTGAAATCACTGCGTGGCAACAGCCGTTCGCCAAAGCCCAGCGAGCGGAAGGCATAGTTCTGAACCGTTTCCCAGCAACTCATACCGGGGCCTCTTTGCGTTGGGCTTCACCGCCCGTTGTGGCCTGACCTTTGGATAGGCGCAGGGTCAATCGGTTCAAAAACTTCTCAGATCCCCAGGTCATCAGCAGGTAAAAGATGAGAAGCGCCAGGAAATACCACATCCGCCAATCCCCATGCGGATACTCGGTGAAGCGCGACGTCTTGGTACCCCCCAATTCGCGGGCCCAATAGACCACGTCTTCGATCCCCAGCAGGAATAGCAGTGGCGTTGCTTTGATCAGGATCTGCCAAAGATTGCTGAGGCCGGGCAGGGCAAAGACCCACATTTGCGGCACTTGAATGCGCCAAAACGTTTGACGCGGCGACATGCCATAGGCTTCGGCGGTCTCTAATTGCGCACGTGGGACCGCATTCATGGCGCCAAACAACACGTTGGCGGCAAAGGCGCCGAACACGATGGCAAAGGTCACCACCGCCAACCCAAAGGCATAGAATTGGTGGATCCATTCTGGGGCCGTCCCAAGGGGCAATTTCGCCTGTTGGCACACAATGAAATCAGCGCCCTGACGGATTGGTTCGCTCCAGTCGGGGCACATTGCTTTGTGGCGCATCCATTCGAAGGCCTGATCCAAAGCAATCACAAAGAACAGAAAAAATGCAATGTCCGGGACACCTCGCACAATGGCGATGTAGCTGCGGCCAAACCAGCGCAAAGGCAACAGGGCAGAACGTGCGGCCATCGCCCCCATAAAGCCAAAAGCCAAAGACACCGGCGCAATGATGGCCAGCAAGAACAGCACCTTAAAGAAGGCGTTGTAGAATTGGAAATGCACACCCGTGGTCAAATAGCAGCTAAGCCAAGTGACGCTGCTTAGGGCATCAGGCTCTGCGCACCATGACCACATCAGCGTTTGTCATCATGAAAAAAGACGCGATCACCCAAGGGGCGAACGCCTGCAAGGTCACCAGATTCTTCCGGTGATAAGACACGTGTATCTATGACAGAGACGCTGCACGGTTCGGATGCGAAATATTCACACGCGACGTCATGGGCCATGGCTTCGTCTTTTGCAGGCACCGCCAAGGCGCAAAAGAACCCAATGCCTTCGGGCAGTGGGGTGTCAAAGACCACACGGGTCAAAACGGCATATCC
This sequence comes from uncultured Paracoccaceae bacterium, assembly GCA_938038825.1. Taxonomy (GTDB): domain Bacteria; phylum Pseudomonadota; class Alphaproteobacteria; order Rhodobacterales; family Rhodobacteraceae; genus Aliishimia. The sequence continues at coordinate 4,197 of CALHST010000360.1, forward strand.
GGGGATCGAGAATGACATCGGTTGTAAAAAGGGGCGTGCATGACCACGCCCCATCCTCAGGCATTAATAAGTTGCGGCGTCGGGGCCGAACCACTCGATAATGAGTGCGTTCAAAGAACCGTCTTCTTTCATCGACGTAATGGCCGCATCAAACTTTGCTTTCAGCTCACCATCGCTTTCGCGCAGCCCCATGCCGACACCGCCGCCCAGTTGCACGTCTTCACCCACAAAGGTGAGTGCGCCTGCGCTGTCTGCAACGATCGGTGCCAGAAAGTCCTTGTCCGCGAAAACGGCATCTGCTTCGCCATTGCGCACGGCTGCAATGGTTTCTTCCGGAGTTGCGAATTCAACCAGTGTTGCGCCGCCATCTGCGACATACCCGGCTTGGATCGTTGCGGTTTGGGCCGCGACGATGCCACCTGTCAGATCGACACCCTCGGCCAACGCGACATAGGCGGATGCCGCTGGTGGGAAATAGTTCTGAGTGAAATCAATGACTTCATCGCGCTCGTCTGTGATCGACATGCCGGCGATGATCGTGTCATAGTTGCCACCAACCAGGTTCGGGATGATGCTGTCCCATTCGTTCTTGACCCATTCACAGGTCAGTTCAGCGCGTTTGCACAGCTCGTCACCGACTTGGCGCTCAAAGCCATCAATTTCGCCTGCATCGTTGATGAAGTTGTAAGGAGGGTATGCGCCCTCGGTTCCCATACGGACTGTTTGTGCATGGCCGTCTGCCAGTGCAAATGTAGCAGTCACAGCCAGTGCCGCTGTGGATAGAATGAGTGTTTTCATTGTTTTACTCCCGTCAGTTAAGGTTTATTCAGCGCGTGTTGCGGATAGAAATCCCCGCAACCGTTCTGATTTGGGCGCGCCAAACAACGTCTTTGGCGGGCCTTCTTCTTCGATCAGGCCCTGATGTAAGAACACAACGTGGTCCGACACATCAGCAGCCAGCTTCATATCATGGGTCACAATCATCATTGTGCGCCCTTCTGCGGCAAGGTCTTTGATCACCTTGATCACTTCTTGTTCCAGCTCTGGATCCAGTGCTGACGTTGGTTCATCAAATAGCAGGGCTTCGGGTTCCATACAAAGTGCACGGGCAATTGCGGCACGTTGTTGCTGGCCACCCGACAGCTGAGCAGGAAAGACGTCACATTTGTCCCCGATACCAACCTTGTCCAAATAAGCCCGGGCGGACGCTTCTACCGCATCTTTGTCGCGTTTTAGAACAGTCAACGGGGCTTCCATCACGTTTTGCAGGATCGTCATATGCGCCCACAAATTGAACTGCTGAAACACCATGGACAGGTTCGTGCGGATGCGCAGCACCTGAGCGGGATCACTGGGACGTCTGGCATGGGCTGACCCCCGCCATGTCACGGGCTCTCCCTTGAAACGGATGTCGCCCTGTTGGCTGTCTTCCAACAAGTTACAGCACCGCAGCAACGTCGATTTCCCGGAACCAGAGGATCCAATCAACGAGATCACATGACCCTTGGGGGCAGAAATATCGACGCCTTTTAGCACTTCCAGCGGCCCATATGCTTTGTGCAGACCTGAGATGGAAATGACGGGTGTAGGATCAGTCAAAAGAAACTCATTGCGCTGTTTAAGCCGCGTATTGGTGGGCAGAATCAAGCCAGATGCAATGGGGTTTGCAGCGTAACGTGCCGTTTTTCACTGTTGGGGCGCTACACAGGGAAGTTTTCTGCATGCGACATGTGCAAATCGCTTGTCTGCGGTGGCACGGTGCGCAGCATACCCGGGGGCCAAAATTTACATCTTTGGCGGTGCCGGGGTTTTCACTGCAAGGTAATCTTCCGCCGGGAGTGTCACGAGCCCACGCAGAGGTAAGTGACGCCTGAGGTTTTCGGGCATTTGGGCAATTGCCGTTTCGATGGCGCGGCGCAGGGCACCAACATCACGCCCCGGCGCAGTAATAAACGGCAATCCGGGTGTTTCTGGCGTCTGATCAATGACATGCACATGTTCCATGATTTCCAAGTCGGTTTGTTGTGCAAGGGACCATGTCACCACATCAATCGACGCGAAATCAGCCGTTCCATTGGCAACAGCCGTTATGGATTCGGCATGGCTGCCAGTTTTGACCAAAGCCCGCGGCGTGATGCCTTGCTCTTCCATCATCAAAGCCGGTCCAGCCCAACCAGATTGGGACAGCGCATCATTAAAGGCGAATGTTGCGCCGTCAAAAGCCTTTAAGCTGCGGCGTGACTCGGATTTGCGGGCCACGATCACGGATCGGTAATAACCGGGGCGACACGTATCCAACCCATAGTCCGGTGTTCCAACCAAAACCACCGTGCCATGTAAATTGGCACGGTAGGGATAGCCGCACGTTTGAGACAACAGCAAATCAGGGCTTTCCCAGATTGGCCAAGGATCTTCGGAGTCTGTCAAAACGTCCGGGCCGTATCCCAATGCACGCCGGATCAAGAACCACAACGCTAGGTTTTCTGTTTGGCCGCCATACATACCCAAATGGGCAATCACAAAGATGCCTCGACCTTTTTGCGCGCCATGTTGCTGTCCAAGTCTTCGACACCCAGCAAACCTGCAACCATCCGCAGCAACGCGTCTTCTTCTTTGGCGCGCTGTCCATCCGCCAAAACAACAGCCCAAAGGGCGGAAATCACGCCAAGCCGATCATCATAGGCCACGGCGGCTTTGATGGCGCGGGTAAATCGGATTGTGTCTGGCGCTTCTTCTTCCAGCACCTCGGCTTGTGCGCGCAACGCGTCGATGGCGGCGGCATCAAGTTTGTATCGCTGGGCAATCGCTTGATTTATCTGGGCAATCTCGCTGGGTGCATAGTGGCCGTCGGATTTGGCAACACGTACCAAAAGGGCGGTCAAAGCAAGACGTGCATCTGCATCGGGCAATTGCGCGGGGGCGGGCGCTGTCAAGCGCTTGAGAAAATCTGCAAACATGAGAATGGATATAGGCCGTCTAGTCTGATGTGCCAAGCGCCACCGCACGGGCGGCGGCACTGTCTTGCGGGGTCAGATCAAGGGCTGCTTCGATCTCGTGCAGGGTGGCTTCTTCCAGATCGTCGCGCTCCCCGTCTGCCATCACTACTTGCCACATGGCATGGGCAAGGGCTTTGCGTTCGCCATAGGGCACTTCTGCGCGAAGGATGCGGGTAAACTCATCTGGGTCTGCTGCCTGGCGCTCCAGATCTGTACACAAGGCGCGCAGTTTTGCGGCCTCAAGCGGACCAAGCCCAAAGGTTGCCGCCAGAATGCGGTCAATGGCAGCGAACTCTTCAAGCTCCACCACATTGTCCGCAAACGCGATACGAACCAGCAACGCGCCAAGCGCAAGTTGGCTGTCTGGTTGTGGAAGAGGGTCAGGGCGTTTTGGGCGTCGTGGGAACAGGCGTTCAAACATAGGGGTGTCGTCTAACCAAGTTGAGGTGGTGGGCCGAAGCGCAGATTGTCGAGAGCCAAACCTTGGGGGTCCATGTTGGTAATGACAATCCCTGCAATGTCAGGTTCCCCGCCTTGGCGCCAAAAACCCAGCGACACTGTGCCCGATGTGTCAACATTCAGGTCGTGGATGACCGATCCGTCCCGCCGCAGGAACTGCACATTGGCATAACCAGATTCGCCGCCCAGCAGCTGAAAGGCCAAAGCAGGCTGATCCACATTGAACATCACAGCAATCGCGCCTTCGCCTTGGGCATGCACACGTGGGAAACCCGCAGGACCGTATCCATTCAAAATGTTCGTGCCGGACATGTTCACAACTGAAAACATTTCACCGGGCTTGCCGGGGAGAGGTGTCAGCGGAGAAAAGGCCGCGCCGGTGACAGTGTCAAAATCCCCATTATTGCCAAGCGTTTGACCTGCGAAACGCTCTGCGAAGACCGCACCGGGGAAAGACAGAAGCTCATCAACCAGATACCCGGGATCCCAGCCCGAAGGCATGTCGTCAAAGGTGATCAGTTCTGTGAGGGTCAGCGTGTTCGGATCCACAGCACAAACAGGCGTTTCACACGCAAGGGCGGGCAGGGGAAGGCACGCAAGAAGAAGGGCACGCAGCATAGACATTGCATAACACAAATCGTGGTCACTCCAAAATGGCAAGCGCGTGTGGATTACGTCAACGTGCCAAAAAGCGTCGAAAGTCGCGCGGCTTCATCAGCCAAACCAAAGGGCGGGTTCACCACAAACATGCCGGATCCGATCATTCCATGACCCGGTCTTGCCGGCGGAAAAGACACGTCATGGTGCAAAGCATCCGGGAATGTGCGCAACAAGTCTTTGGCCATGTCTGTGTGCGCGCCACTTGTCAAAATCGGATACCACAACGCGATGATGCCGACGTTCCACGCGCGATGGAGCTTGCCGATCTGGCGCGGGATGTCTGTATAGTCTGTTTTGATCTCATAAGATGGATCAATCAGCATCAAACCTCGTCGCGGCTCTGGTGGGGTGAGCGCATGGGCCAATGCAAAGCCGTCTTGGTTGTACACTTTGGCGTATCGGCGAAAATTGGTGCGCAAGACGCCATGCTCGGTTGGGTGCAGCTCTGCCAAATGCAGCGTGTCTGTGTGGCGCAACAAGGTGGCTGCGATTGCAGGAGAGCCGGGATAGATCGTAGGACCATGGGTTTCCAACGTGGCCCGTCGGGCCCGCGTCAAAGGATGGTCTGCATCAAACCAATCAGCGTGAGACTGAATGCCGTGTGCCGCTTCACCAGTCTTTAAGGCTTCGGCACTTTGTATATCGTACAAACCGCGCCCTGCGTGGGTTTCCACATAGGTCAGCGGTTTGTCTTTGCGGGTCAAGTACCCCAACATCCACGCCAAAAGCCCGTGTTTGTGAAGATCGGCGAGGTTCCCCGCGTGAAAAGCGTGTTGATAACTAAGCATGTCGTGGGATGTGTCAGACCGGGACGTCCAAGTCCAGTCAGCCCAGAACATCCACCCCGGTAAACGACCCGACAGCACCCGCGATAATCGGTGCAAGGATCGACAAGATTGCCTTAAGCGCATCTAATGAGCCGACGCGTTCAATATCAAACCCTTTTACGTCTTCGACCACCTGCGGCACCTTCGCGGCGCGCGCCGCATCGTGCAGCCGTTCGATCCGCACCATTTGAATAAGGCTGACGGGCATGTAAAAGCTGAGGATCAAGACCGTGTAGCTGACCCCGCGATAAAGCGAGATTGAGTCCACCAACGCCTCGTATTGACTTGCATCTTCGCCGTTTTCCAATAGGCCCGAGGGCCAATGCATCCAGCCATAGCCATACATCATACTGACCGACAGCAACGCGCCCGACAGATATAAATAGCGACGCGTGGCCTTTTGCGCCTCTTGCAGATGGGCGGCCTCTGTCCGGATGCCCTCTTGCGTGGTCAACGTGATGGGGCCGGGACGGGCAAGGGCCAATATCATGCCCAAAATCACCGCAGAAACCGCAAGTGCCGAAATGTTGTTGGTGAGTGTCATAAGGATGCGATAAACGCGAAACCCGCCCGCTTCACCACAATGACCTGCCGCACAAAACGGCATTTCGATATCCCGAAGCCCGTCTTGGAACAAAACGGCGCTGTTCAATTCATAGGCTTTGAAGCTGCCCATAAAGTCCGGGTCCCAGTTGGTATAAAGCTGCGTGAAGCCAACCAAAGCCAGCAAGCCAACACCTGTGCGGATCAGCGATGTTTTTGTGTGGCGCGAAAAGAGTTCTGCACCAAAGATGCCAATGGTGGTCAACGCCGTGGCGGCGTAAAAGAAAAAGACCGACAAAAAACGATAGCGCGCGATAAGCTCGCTCAGCTCGGCATCCGCTTTCAACGATACGTTTTGCAAAACATTCGTATCGGCCAAGCTGCTCAGCAACCCTTCGGACACCGCAACAACGATCATCGGCAGCGCCAAGATCGCCAAGTGTTTCTTGGCGATTGTGATCTTCGCGCGTTTTGGAAGTTGGTCCATGATATCAGTTGACTCTGTTAACAGTTCCGAGAACCCGCTGGAGCTGGAGGCAATTTGACAAAACAAGCTGCCTCCGGCATTGTTAACTAGCGAAAGTGTTGACCAATACAATCGCCGTGTTGACTGCTTGGGTGATGGCCATCCAAGTGGTCAACTTTAAAAGTTCATGTTCAAACTGTGTAACGTATATCGCCTCCTTTCCGAGTATCGATGCCCTATTCATGGAGGAGTTGCGGTAAGTCGCAAGTAAAAATTTTAAAACTTTACAAAGATGAATAAAAATGTACAATAATGTACATAAAGTGACATTTAATGTCCGAATGTATAATTTTGTAAAGGAAGAGAAGTGGCTGGAAGAACGGAAGATCTCGTAACTTTCCCCGAGTTGGCACAAGTTCGTGCAACGTACGGATATACGAAATCAAGCTTCTGCAATGCGTTTTCTGTTTCACGCGTCACACTCAATAAAATTGAATCAGGCCTGCCTGTGAGAAGGTCCAAACTGCAAGAACTCTTGTTTTCGTTCCGAGAGACAGTTCCAGGAGCGTCGTTGGAGATTAGCCGCCTTTTGGCATTAGTTACGCACAAAACTGGATTCCAGCGAGAAGCCCTGGAGGTTCAAAACGTTTCCACTGCTTCAGCTGACGAAACATTGTACAATCAATTCACAAGATTGAGGACCGACTTGCTTTCGGGGCTCGACGCAATGCATTTGCAAGACATCAGGGACTTGCATGACGAGTCGGTTCGATTGACTTATGAAATTGGCCTTGTTTTGAAGCGGCGCTCGCAACCAGCCGGGAGATGAGCGCAACTAAGTATCCCTAAACCAAACGAGAGTTCTCTTTCGCGGCACGCACAAAGTCACGGAACAAGGGGTGCGGGTTGAACGGTTTGGACTTCAATTCCGGGTGGAATTG